>CAZDIG010000016.1:0-2590 GCA_964505465.1 uncultured Candidatus Saccharibacteria bacterium | reverse complement strand
ATGTATTCTCTCTATCCTAATATTGTCCCTAAAATTAAAGAAAAGATAAAAGACTTGAATTTAACTTTGCTGACCGACGAACCAGAAAAGCTTATCCAACAGAAAAAAAGATTCTTTCGCGCTTTTTGTTTGAGAAAAGACGGCAAAAGGGCTTTCTTTAAAAGTTTGCTGGCAGAAGAAAAAGGGATAAAAGACAGGTTTTTAAATGAGGTGGGTTTTGCCAAAACTTTAGGAGAAAATAAAAATCATCCTTTATATAATTTTACGGCGAAAACTTTGGGCTTTTCTTTAAATCCGGCTTTCTTATATATTTTACAAGAATGTCTGCCGGGCAACGCCAGAGAAAGCGAAGATAGATTTTCTCAAAACGAGACTAAAAAAATCGCTTTAATCTTAAAAACAATTATCAATTCTCCTGTTGACGCTTTCAAGTTTACCCCCAAAAAACCTTTTTTTGACTTTAGTATTTATAAAAAAAGTGTTGGTCAATTTTTAAAAAATATTCCCTTGGACAGAAAAATAAAAACAAAGATTCAAGATTTCATAGGGCAAAATAAGGGATTATTTAATTTTGTTAAGCCCGCTCTGAGCCATGGAGATTTTTCGGAAGCTAATCTCATTTTTTACAAAAATACTGTAAAAATAGTTAACTGGGAGCATGTTCATTTAAGAAATCCCGCATACGACTTTACTGAATTTTGGTTAAAAAGAAGAGAAGAACCAAAAGAGCAAAAAATTTTAAAGGAAGGGTTTCTAAAATATTTTAAAAACAAAAAATATTTTTCTGAACTTTTTAAGATGGCACTGATTGAAATCTGCTTAAGAGATCTTAGTCTCTTCTGGCGAGTTGTTAAGGAATCTAAAAAATCAGAGGAGAAAGAAAGAGTAAAAAGTTACTCAAACCAATTTCAAATTCGTTTAGAAATAATTAATAAAAACTTGAAATAAAAAAATATATGCGAAAACTAAAAATAGCCCAAATAGCTCCGCTCTGGTTTCCGATTCCGCCCGAGAAGTACGGCGGAACAGAAAGAATTATCTCTTTTTTAACCGAGGAATTGGTAAAAAGGGGCCACGACGTCACTCTTTTTGCGCCCGGCGACTCAAAAACAAAGGCCAAGTTGGTCCCATTTGTTAAAAAGGGTGTAATTTCCTCAGGAATTGCGTGGCAGGATTACTGGTGGAATCTTATTAACCATTCAATCGCTTTTGAAAGAGCAAAAGAGTTTGATATTATCCATTCTCACTGGATTATAATGGGAGCTTGTTTCCAAAGGTTTGTAAAAACTCCGGTCGTGCACACAATGCATAACATCCCCGACAAAACCCATCTGCGCTGGGAGGTATTGAATTATTACAAAAACGACTTAAATCCTGTTTTTATCTCGGAATCAGAAAAAAATAATTCGCCGGTAAAATTTAAAAATTCCTGGGTTGTTTATAACGGAATTGATTTGAAACCGTTTAATTTTAATCCAAAGCCAAAAAATCATTTCATCTGGATAGCGAGAATTTGTCAGGCCAAAGGTACAAAAGAAGCGATTCAAATTGCAAAAAAGGCCGGAGTTAAATTATTACTAGCCGGCCAGCTTCAACCGCACCACCAAGAATATTTTGAGAAAGAAATAAAACCGGAGTTAAATTCAAATATCCAATACATTGGGGAAATATCGGAGAAAGAACTTTCTAATTTTTATGGCCAAGGCAAGGTTTGTCTCTATCCTATCAATTGGGAGGAACCTTTTGGTTTGGTGATGGCGGAATCAATGGCTTGCGGAACGCCAGTAATTGTTTTTGACAGAGGATCGGCAAAAGAAGTTGTTAAGGACGGAAAAACCGGATTTATAGTGAATACCGTTGACGAAGCGGTTGAGGCGGTAAAAAAAATCGGCCAGATTGACCGCAATGAATGCAGAAAAAGAGTGGAAGATAATTTTTCAATTAAAAAAATGGTGGACGGTTATGAAAAAGTTTATTACGATATCTTAAAGAGGAGAAAGAAATAACTTCTTTAATCTAACAAAAAAGTAGGGGTTAGACCCCTACTTTTTTGTTAGATTAAAAGTTAATTAGGAAATATTGAACTCAAGATTATTTTGATCGGCGCCGTTTAAAATTTTGTCTACCATCTCAATTTCATCCGATATTCCTTCTATTAAGTCGTAGTTTTTTGCCTCTTTGGCGGTTACCCATTTATAGTCTATATTTTCGTCGTTTAGTTTGACTTCGCCGGACTTCCATTTGCAAAAATAGCTCAAGACCACGGCCGGCACGCCGTCTAGCCTGATAAAGGTTAGATCGCAGAGATATCGCGGTTTACCCGATTCCAGGCCTACTTCTTCTTTTATCTCTCTGATCAATGATTTTTCAATCGCAAAATACCATTGAGGGAAACCGGGTGCTGTTTTTGGCAAATTAATATAGTCGTCAACCTCTAATCCTCCGCCCGGCACCGTCCATTTCCCGGGGAACGCTTTTTTACTGAGTGCACGCCTAACAATTAAATACTTTCCGTCTTTGTGGATTATGGCGGTTGAGGTGATTCTGTGAAGTTCTCTATTTTGAATTTCCATAATTCTGAAAATTGGCG
>CAZDIG010000015.1:2240-13907 GCA_964505465.1 uncultured Candidatus Saccharibacteria bacterium | reverse complement strand
AAAATTATTTTCTTCCAATAATTGCCATCATTGTTTTAATTTCCTTCGGTTTTTCTCTCCGGTAAGAAAAATATTTATCCGAAAGGCAATAAGTGCATTCGGGACTTATTTCAATATTTTCTTTTTTTAGTCCTAAATTTAGCAATTGAATTTTTGCTATTTTTTTTAAATCTAAAAATATTTTTTTGTTTTTTCTAATGATAGTTGAAGGAGATGATTTAAACCCCGTTAGAAATTTAGAATTTCTAAACGGGGTAAATTCTTTCAAAACATCGTCTTTAACCTTAAAGTGGCACGCGCCCAGACCCGGTCCGATACCCACTAATATATTTTTGGGGGGAGAATTAAAATTATCGGTTAATTTTTTGATTGTTAAAGCTAAAATATTCCTTGCTAAACTCCGCCAGCCGCCATGAATCAAACCAATAACTTGATTTTCCGGATCATAAATAAAAATCGGCAGGCAATCTGCCACCGTTATTGATAAAAAAAGATTTTTCTCGCCGGTTAACAGACCGTCTGTCCCTACAATCTTTTCTCCTCCGTTTTCTTTGCCGACAATCTCAATATTGTTCCCATGAACCAGGCCGGCGGACACAACTTTTTTTGCATCTACCCCCAGTTTATTTAGAAATATTTCTCTATTTTTAGAAACCCCCTTATCTCGCGCTGACTCATCAAAATATTTCATTGGACCGTCTTTTTTAGCAGAAAGCGACAAAATCAACTCTTTGTATCTTTTAAAGATAGAAAACATTTTACTCTGGGAAAATAAATTTTAAAGAATGGATCATTAAAATCCCAAAAATAAATATTATAAAATTCAACGAAATCTTTGGAAGACTTTTTTCTTTTCTGATTTCTGGAACTAAATCTGACAAAGCGATGTAAAGAAAGCCGCCGGCAGCCATAGGCAGTAGAACTTTAGCAAAATTTTCTATGAGACCGGAAATATAAAAGCCCAAGACTCCACCCAGAATTGCGGTTAGAGCTGTCAGGAAATTAAAAAATAGGGCTTTTGTTTTTTTGAATCCACCGTAAACCAGAACGCCAAAATCCCCTATTTCCTGCGGAATTTCATGAAAAGCAATAGCAAAGGTGCTGGCAATTCCCAATTTAATATCCACGACAAAACTTGCGGCAATAATTAAGCCGTCAATAAAATTATGGACTGCGTCTCCTAAGAGATTCATATAAGTGAAAGTATGCACAGGACATTCTCCTTTATGGCAGTGCCGCCAATAAAGAACTTTTTCAATCAGTAAAAATAAAATAATGCCTAATAAAATATAAATAAAAACGCTTTCGGTTTGGAATCTTTCAATCGTTTCTGGTATTAAATGCAAAAACGCGCCGCCCACCAATACTCCCGCCGATAAGGCCACAAGATATAATAGAATCTTTTGGAGGAGTTTTTCTTTTAAAACCAAAACTAGGGCTCCGATGAAAGAGATTAAACTCACCAGAAAAGTACTTAAAAATATCAATATTAAAATATGCATACCCAGTATATAAATATAGCAGAAAACAAAAAGGAGCGCCATCTCCTGTAAAAGCAAGATTAGCGCTCCAATGGGGTTTGGGATGCTCAACACATCCCTTCGGATGAGGCGAAGCACGCCTCGGCGCAGGCCTCCACCTGTGCCCAGTGCTTGGGATTGACGCGTGCCGGCCGCACATCAAGCGTAACCGGCTTATCCAGACCGAGCATCGCTCGCAGAAATCCCAGCGGCCGGTCGCCGTTCCGGGAAACAGGCTTCCATCCCCGAGACCAGCTACCGACAAGCACGCCTTCCTCCGTAATCACAAATTCCCCCAACATTTTTCTTTCCTTTCACAAAAGACCTTTTTCAAGGTTCTTTCTACTATTTCTAGCAGGTTACAACACCAGGTTGTAACAATTTAATTATATCATATATTATTAAATTTGTCAACAGTTAAACGAAAAAAACCGCCTTTTATTGACGGCGTTTTCCTATTAAAAAGGCATCTTATTTATTCTTTTCCTCTTTTCTGACTAACCGTATCAAATAAACAGTCACTAAAACAACAATAGTGGTTACTAAAATAGCGTAAATAAATTTGACCACAACGCTGTTTTTCTGGAGCGGAAAAAGATGCTCAATCAAGCTTCTAATAGCGTCGTTCCAGGCAAGACCCGCGACCAAACCAAAAGCCGCGACGATATAAGTTATTGTCTTTTCGGCAATTTCCCTTCTAAGCTTCTTTTCCGCCTCTCTCAATTTAGTAATTTTACTCTTTATAATTGTAATCATCTTAATATTATTCTTTAGTAAAAGATTGTTTTAGTCAAATGATAGGGCGTGTTTATTTTTATTTTCTGCGATTTATTCCATAAGATCCAGTCAATTTGAAATGAATAGAATTCTTTCCCGAGGTTTTTAAGGGCTTTTTTTAAATATTCAATCGCCCAGATAGTGGCGCTGCGAATTTCAACCTCTTTTTTGGAGCCGGCGGGAATTAAAATTCTATTTTTAATTTTTTTCATTAAAACCGGAGAATATTCCAAAATCCCCAGTTTGTGGAGAATTTGAGGCACTTTATAATCCGCGAAGGCGGTTAAATAATCCAGGTTCTTAAAATACCCTATCCCCTTCCCGCCAAACGCGCCCCAGATGTCTATTGGTAATATCTGCGCCCTTTTTAAAAAATAAATCTTTTTGCCTTTATACAAGCTTATATCGTTAAAAAACGGCAGTTCTTTAAAAATTTTCGGCACTAAAACCGATAGTTTTTGGTTTGCCGATTTTATGAATCGCAGAGAATTATCATATTTCTTTATCAAGACATTGCTTACTTTTCTCGCTATTTGCCATCTCTTTTTAAGAAACTGGAGATTTATTCCTTCTTGTAATATTTCTTTAAATTCTTGAAACGAAATTCTTGAAAAATAGTTTAAACTTCCCTTTTGAGGATTTTCTTCAAAAAATTTTTTAAGGGCTAATGATAAAGCGAAATAACCATCGTATCTTTTATTCTGGTAAGAAATATGCCATTTTTCCTTTTTAGGATCGGGTGACCAAAAACAGAAGTTAATGCTGTCCAAAATTATCAGATAATCCAATAATTTTTTTGCGTTGTTGGTTTGGAGATGGAATTTTTCGGGCCATGCCGGAATAATCAATTTTCTTTTTGCCCATTTTTCCGCCAGCTCTCGAATTTTTTCCCGATTGATTTTTACATCTTTCGCCTTCTCTATCACATTCAGAGTTGTTTCACGAACCAAATTTTCCATATATTTCTTAGATATCTAAAGCAAACGGAAATTATTAATAATCAGGCCAAAGTCATAGTTTAGATGTTTTGCGGCCTTCCGGCAGTAAACCATTCTTTCGGTAAAAATTTCAAAATATTCTATTATCGGAACAAAAGAGGTATCTATTTTTAGCGTCAGGGTTATTTTTTTGTTTTCCTTGTCTGTTTTCAATTTTGACACCGTGGTGGCGTAGTTCACCCTATCATGAATATCAGTTTTGATTTTCGCAATATCCTTGGTTTTTACTCTGCTTCTTCTAACATCTGATTTATCAGCTAGAACTAAAACGGCCGACAAGGGATGGGCAAATTCCATTTCGTCTTTATCGTGATTGGCGATTGCCTGCATTATAATCACTAATTCTTTAGCGTCTGCTTCTTCCCCAAAAACCTGATGGAAAAGCAGCGCGGCAAAATAGTGATGGTTCGTTCTACTTATAAAATTCCCCATGTCGTGGCAAAAAGCAGCGACAGCCGCCATTTCCTGTTCTTTTTTGGATAGTCCGATTTCTTTAGCGACAGTCCTCGCTCTATCTGCCACCAACGTGGAATGGTTCAAACCATGTTCGGTATAGCCCATGGTTGCCAAAACCGCGTCGGTTTGGCTAATAAACTCTAAAATTTGAGGATTGCTGTTAACTTTAGCTAAGGTTAAAATATTTTTCATAGTTAATATAATTATTATTTTATTTTATTACATTTTTCCCTTTCTAGCCAGTAAAAAAGCGCAGGAGGCCCGGCCTCCTATTCGTGGGAGGCCGGGCCTCCTTTTAAGCTTAGATTTTGTTGTTTTTTATTTTGTCGCGGATTTTTTCAATAAAAGCGTTAAAGAAGTACAAATTATGAAAGGTCAGCAGTTTCATCCCGGTTATTTCATTAGCGCGGAAAAGATGGCAGATATAATTTCTTTTATAGCGCTGGCAAACCGCACAAGGACATTTATTATCCAACGGTTTTTTATCTTTCAAAAATTTTGCTTGTTTTAAATTTAGTTTGCCACCGGTGGTAAATGTGATTCCTCTTCTGGCATAATGCGTCGGAACGGTGCAATCAAACAAATCAATCCCTTTTTTTATAATACTTTCAATATCTTCCAAATAGCCAATTCCTAAGAGATGACGCGGTTTTGATTCTGCAAGAAAAGGAATTGTCCAGTCTAAAATTCTCATCATCTCTTTCTTGTCTTTTCCTAAATCCCCTCCTATTCCAAAACCATCAAAATCTAAATAATTTATAAATTCCGCGGATTTTTTTCGGAGCTCTTTAAATCTTGAACCTTGCACAATCCCAAATAACGCTTGTTTACCCTTCCTTTCCTTGAGGCAAATCTTCGCCCATTTATGGGTCCTGACTAGAGATCTTTTAACATACTCAAAATTAGAAAGGGGTGAGGTACATTCGTCAAAAGCGAAAATAATATCAGCCCCCAATTTTTCTTGGATTTTTATAGACTCTTTTGGCCCCAAGAACAGTTCATCTCCATTAAGCGGCGACTTAAAATAAACGCCGTCTTGGGTGATTTTCATCAGTTTCGGCTGGCGATTTTTATCAATAACTTCTGTTGAGTTTCCCGGGAAGTATTTTAAAATCTTCCCCACTCCTAATTCTCGACCGAACCCCAAACTAAAAACTTGGAAACCGCCGGAATCTGTCATTATGGGCCCCTTCCAATTCATAAATTTATGAAGCCCGCCGGCTTCCCGCACAATTCTTTCTCCTGGTTTTAAATGCAAATGAAAGGTATTAGCAATTAAAATCTGGGTTTTAGTTTGTTCTGTTTCTTCGGAGGTTAGAGTTTTTACCACCGCTTGAGTGGCAACCGGAACCAAACACGGCGTTTCTATAACGCCGTGACCTGTTTTTAGGACCCCGATTCTAGCCCCGCTCTTTTTTGACTTTTTCAAGATTTTAAAATCAATCATTCTTAAATTTTAAAAAATATTCTTTAGGTTTCAATTCTTTTTTGATTATTTTCCCGAAGTTCTTATCGATTTCAGAAACTCTTCTGATTGCACTATTATATTTGCAAAAAGGGTCAACCATTCGTGACTTACAAAAAACATTGATATCGTAGTTTCTTGGATTATTTTCAAACTTCGCTGTTCCGTTTAATCTATTAAAGAACATTCTCAAATTTTTGTCTGATTGTAACTTCTGTTTTATTTTAGATATTACTTCTCTATCGGTAGTAAACAAGTCTTCCTTTTTTAGATATTTTTTCTCCAATGCATACTTTAACAAATCGGCGACTGTTTGAAACATTACGGCCGTAGGAAATCCGGCATAATGAATGGTGTTCAGTCTCAAGAATAATTCCGCGTATTTTCTGGCGCTTTTATAATCCTTAAACAGCCAAAGATTATTTTCAGCTAAAAGATTATTTAAAAAATAATCAACTTCTCTTTTTTTCAGCACTTTAAAATGGATTGCGTTTCTAAACGAGTAATCTATCCTGTCGGCACATAGGTCTGGTAGTTCTTTTTCAAGTAGAGGAAAATTATCTTTATTTAAAATATAATCTAAATCCAAGTCGTACTTTTTAAAAATGGAGGGAATTTCTGATTTTTTAATAAAGCCGTTGAAAATCTTATCTTGATAGCAGTGGGTTTTCCCTGACCCATCGCTAACAACATAATCGATGGCGTGGGAGAACGCGGTATGAGAGACGTCGTGGATCAGTCCTGCTATTTGTTCTCCAAAGGGAGCATTAAATTTTTTCAGCAAAATAAAAACACCTAAAGAATGCTCAAAGCGCGTGAGTTTTTCGAAGGGCTGAAGTTTTCTTCTGGAGGATAGAGAATGCAGTTTAAAATACAAGGGTAGATATCCTGTTTGGTCCACCCCTTTTAGTCTCTGAAAATCTTGGCTTTTTATTATTTCTAAAACAACTGGTTCTGAAATTTTTATTTTTCCGTAAACCGGATCTTTATAAATCATATTTTGATTCTAATAAAATATTCGCTTCCTTTATTAATGGTATAAGATATTTTTGAGGTATTCTTATCATCTTTTCAAGTTTTTTAATGTCTGTTTTTAGAAGGTCTTGAACCAACATCATCTTTTTCTCCGCAAAAACCTCGGCTAAACCCCTCCTCAAAGACGGCAGAATGGTAATTGGATATAAATTTTTTGATTCGATCAAATATTCCAATCCTTTTTGTCTTGGATAATTCCAGCCTAAAATCTCAACCCCGACGCATCTTGAATATTTTACCGCTCTGTCTGTAAATTTGGTGTTGGTAACAAGTAGGCTTTTAATTTCCGAGTTTTCTTGATTAAGGTTTCTAAAAAAACTTCCGCGCCTTATGTCCAAGAAACGGGCATAATTTATTAAAGCGTCGCCTGAATGAACTTTATCGCCGGGCAGATTTCGGTATTTGCACTCGCCGATATAAAATAAATTTTCTTTTTGGGCCGTGAAATCAATCTCGTAAGTGATACAGGAACCGGGGATCTGCTGGTTGAGTTTTACTTTAAATCCCTTGTCTGAAAATATGGCTCCGATAAATTTTTCAAAAGAAAAACCGGTAGGCCCAAGTTTCCTCATCGCTTCTTTTAAATTAAAGCGGATTCCCCCGAGAGGATATTCTTTTATTAGAATGTCCTGTGTTTTCCGGTAGATTTCTTTTGTTGTTATTCCGGGATAAACTTCTTCCTCAACGATAGCGGCTATTTCTTTGGCTAAAGATGCGGGGACGCCGGCCCTGTAAAGACTGTTGGTAATTTTTTTTAAGGAAAATAATTCTCTTTCTCCAAGATTGTTAATGATATAGAGTTTTTCCATGTTTCTCTATTTTAACAATTTTATTAAAACTAAACAAAAATTGCCCGGTTGGAACGCCGGGCAATTTTTGTTTTTATCTTTAATGATTATTCGGTGGTATTTTCGGGAAAGGCGACTTTCAACTCCTTGCGCGCTTCTTCCACCACCGTCCTGAAATCTTGAAACGCTTTTTGGATTGCTTGATTTCTGGTGGTCACCAGATTAGACATTACCGGTCCTAATTTTTCGATTTCCTGCCTGTCGGCGTTAAATTTTTCGCGAGCGGCTTTCAAGCTGGCACGCAAATCTTTGACAATGGGCGCTTTTTCAATATTGCTCCCGCAATTCTCTTCTGTTTTTTGAAAAGCGGAGGCAACTGAATTTTTAAATATATCTATTATTCCATTAACAGAAGTTCTCCGTGAAGTAAGCGCCTGTTCTAATCCTTGCCTAAAAGCTACAAGTGCTGCGTCCACCGCTGTTCGGCGGGTAACTACAGCTGACTCAATGGTTGCTTTAAATTTCTCTACCGCTTGTTCCTGCTCCTCGGTTTTCGCTCTTTCCAATAATTTTGCGTAATGTTCGTCTCGGTTGCCGTCCCATTTTGCTCTTTTTTCCGCCAACTGGTTGTCGCGTTTATCCCAGCGGTCTTCAAGACGATTTAATATTTGGTTCCTCTTTTCATTGAGTTTCTCTTCCCGATCAGCGATTCCTTGGTCAACTTTTGTGCGGAATTCAGAAAGCCGTGAACAGAAATTGCTTCCGTCTTGAGCCAAAATCACGTTTGGCAGAAAAATATTCGCTACGAGCAAAATACTAACAAGTGTTTTAGAATTCATTTTCATTGTAAGATTGACCAAAATCGCTAATCTCTTTTCCGTCGTCAACAACAATGGAAACATCGCCGTCTACGTCAGACAAGGTTGTTTCCACGTCGGTTAACTCGCCCAACATAGCGTTTGCAGCATCATCAATGTTGCCTGTTGCTTTTGGCAATATTGTTTCTCCCTGGCCAGCTTCCGGAGTTGTCTTTTTGTTGAAATAGTAATATCCGAAAATGATAGCAATTACTATTATTATAACTACGGCTATTAATAATTTAGCTTTAGCTGCCATATAAGATTGCGTTTTTGACTATTTTAAATATTTAAATTCGACCCTTTATTTAAAATTAACATATTTCAAAACTTCTGTCAGGTTCCACAATACTTCAATTTCGTTGACAAAATCTCCTAATGTAATAAAAAGAAATATAACGCAACGCACCTTCACAACAGAAACAGAAAGGGAGGCTAGAAATGAACAATAACCTAAGACGAGTTTCGGGCGGTTATTTTTTTAGTTTAACTAAATTAAAAGAAGGTATTGCCGCTTCCGAAGAAAACTTCAGAAAAAGCGGGAGAGCCCTCGCGAAAGCCCTAAGAAGAATGACTTATAAACTAGATTTGTTTAGATCAAGCTTCGCGGGATTACTAAAACAAATCGGAGAAAGAGATAAAAGAATCGCCGAACTGGAAAAAGAGGTTGAAGGACTAAAAGGATTAGTGACGTACAAGAAAATAGAGATTTCAGGCATAAGAAGAAATTTAAGAGACAGTCTTTATAAAATCCTATTTTCGCTTTTTGAAGGAGAAAAGGGGACGGAAATTGCCGCCGGCGACGGCATAGTAATTCTGGATGAAAAAGGAGTAGTAGAATACTACTCTGAAGAAGTTTTAAGAATCGTGGGCTTGAAAGGCGCCAGACCAGCAGATTATAAAGGTAAATTATATTGGAGCATTTTTGCTTTCTCTGATGGAGATAGAAAGGTATTTGAATATCTTATGGGACATCCTTATTTAAGGGACGGGAAAATAACTGTGGGCGTTACCAGAAAAAAGAAAATCCACACATATATGCAACTTTACACAATCCCCGAGGGATTCTTAGTGATTATAAGCAAAAGATTAACCGGATTTGGAACTACGATTAGAGGCAAGATAGAAAAAGACGTAAAAGAAGAACGAGACAGAAAAGAAAAAGAATGGAGAGAAAAGCACCAGAAAGAGTTTGAAGAATCAAAAAAGAGAGCCGACGAGGCTCTCCAGAGATTACAGAAAGAAAGAGGAAATTAGGCTCCTATACTTCATCGTAGAGGAGCTTTTTATTTTCTATTATTTTCTTCTCTTACTAATGAAAAGAAGTTCTTTAAAATTCTTTTAGCCAAAAAGGAAGACTCAGTACTAATTTTTTTATTTCCGGGCGCATAACTTTGATAATGTCTTTGCCTAAATTTCATATCTTTAACATTCAATTCAGGGTGAAATTGAACTCCGTAAACATTTTTGTTTTTAAGGCGAAAGGATTGTATTTTGCATTTTTTCCCCCCAGCTAAAAGAACAGTTCCTTTTGGCAACTTATCTATGCTGTCTTTATGTCCTTCATGAGCAAAGAATTCTAAGGGTGTTTTAAAAAATAAACGATCTGATCTTCCTAATTTAGTTAGAGAAACTTTAAAGGTACCCACTTCTTCTTGAAATTTATCAGCTCTAACCTCTGCGCCTAAAATATAGGCTAAATATTGGCAACCTAAACAAATTCCTAAAATAGGAGTATTTTTCTTAATACTTCTTTTAATAAACGGGGTTATTTGTTCTATCTTAGACAGCAAATCGAGGCGTTTTTTCTTTTTCGAAAAACTAAACTCGCCAGATCCCCCGATAATTATCCCAGAGATTTCAGAAAAACTTGTATTATTAAAATCAACATTCTCTCTAAACAAATTTTTAGATACTAAATTTATCTTGCTATCCAAATATCTTAGAATACATTTCTTTTCGTGTTTTGCTATTTGGCTATTTTTTCTGAACTGAAGTAAAAGAATATTCTTCATGCTAAATTTATTTTATGTTTGTTTTTCATCTAAAACAAGAGGGCTTGTTACAAAAACAAGCCCATTTTTTCTAACGGATGGATTTAAATAAATCAAGGCAGGCATTAACAAAACCGATTATCTCTTCAATGTCAGGTGTAATGCCAAACATTCGAAACTCGGTAGTTCCGTAGGACGGCCTGTAACGAACCAAGTCCCAAACATTTCTTTCGCTTCCGTGTTTTCTAATATACTCTAATAGTTCACTAATGTCAGAAAATCTCGGCGGCACTGATTCCGACTGTGTCATAATTCTATAGGCGGCGATCCTTCTTCCATTAGAATGGTCGCCGAGCCTTGATAGCCGATCAATTACGCTTCTGTCGCAAAGATTAACTAATCTTAGAGCTTGAGTCGCCTCACACCCTATATGCACATGAACAGCCGCTACTCTGGATGCCGCTAACCGCCTCTCTGGCGATATCTCATCCCAGATTTTTTTATGTCGTTCATTAAATGGATTAACAACCAGTGCTTCTATTTCTGATTCTCTTGCAAATTCGGTAAAACTGAATCCTAAACCATTTTGGGACGCCAATTCATTTAAAATTTCATCATTCATTCTCAGCGATCTTCTTAGGTCAGCCAAAGATTTGCACGGCGGGGTTCTGTCTTCAATTTGGCCGGCAAATAACTCATAACCGAATAACTCTGGAGAAATTCTCTTCGTTTGGGCCATTTTTTGGACCCTCGGGAGCAATTCTCCAATAGCCGGAACGATTTTGCCGCTGGAGGCCTTGATAATAAAGCGTTCTCGTTCAATCCCAACCGTTGTTATCATTTTAATCTCCTTTCTGCTATTCCCTTTTTAATCCATCCTTTATTTGTAAAAGAGCGAAAAAACAAAAAACTTCCCGTCTCTATGGCCCCGCTCTCTATGCCTGTCGAACTACGTTAATTCGATATTCTACAAGCTTAGAGAGCGGGGCAACAGGGACGAGAAGTCTTTCTCGCGGTGCCACCCCGATTTCCACCTTCGCATAAAGCTTCGGTGGACGCTTTCATCAACTCCTCCTCCTTTGCCAAAGCCTTGGAGGATTTATTGATTATCCTTTGGTTACGGAGGAATCCGGACTTCCACTAACGCAGAAGTCGCCTCTTCGGGCCCACCCTTCGTTGCTTCGCTCCTCAGGGCAAGTAATTTTACCCTGAACAGCTCGTAGTGAACTCGCTGTGAACTAAAGTGAAGGGACCCGATTCATAGGCTTTAGTAATTTTTAAGGATAGTTTATATTAACAGATTAAAAAATCCTGTCAAGTAATAAGATGTTTATTTATATCTTGCGATCATTATAACTTCGTCTGTTCTGAAAAAATCTTTGATTTTGCATTCCACTTTGGCGCCCAGCGCTTTTTGATAAATTTTTTGGGCTTCATTTTCTTTTCCAGTAGTAATTTCAATTAATTTGAGCGTTGATTTTCTCTTTCCTAAATATTGCTTTATTTCTAATAAAGATTTTTTTATTAATTCTGTTCCTATCCCTTTTTTCTGAACCTCTTTTTTAATTGCTAATTGTTCCAATTCCCAGACGGCTTTTTCCCTGAATCCCCCTTTTTCAACCCATAAAATGTATCCTAAAATCTTATTTCTTGATTTAATAACAAAATACTGCGTTCTTGGAAAAGCATTAAAATTACAGGTAATCCATTTTATCGCTTTTTTAAGATCTTTCAGGCCGGAAAAGTTTTCCGAAGCGATTTTAGCAACTTCTTTTAT
>CAZDIG010000015.1:0-2140 GCA_964505465.1 uncultured Candidatus Saccharibacteria bacterium | reverse complement strand
AATATTTTTATCATTTGTTAAACCTTTTTGCTGTTTTAAAAAGAAAGTGAATAACAAGAGAGCTGTGATTTGGCAGGTGAAAGCTTTGGTGCTCGCCACGCCTATTTCGGGGCCGGCGTGCAGATAAATTCCCGAGTCTACTTCTCGGGCTATAGTGGAGCCAACCACATTTACAATTCCTAAAGTTTTAGCCCCTTTTTCTTTCGCTTCCCTTAAGGCCCCGATTGTATCAGCCGTCTCCCCAGATTGGGAAATCACAATCAAAAGATCATCTTTTTTTATTATCGGGCTTCTGTATCTAAACTCAGAAGCGTAGTCTACTTCAACCGGAATACCGACAAATTTTTCAATAAGATATTTTCCGATTAGGGCGGAATGCCAACTCGTCCCGCAGGCAGTAATAATAATCCTGTTTACCGAATTTAGGTCTAGTTTTACAGTGAGCTTTATTTTATTCTCTTTTATCCTGCCCCTCAAAGTGTTTTCAATAGCTTCGGGTTGTTCAAATATTTCTTTCAGCATAAAATGTTTGAATCCGCGTTTCTCTATCTGGCTGATATTCCATTTTATCTCATGAATTTTCTTATCAATTTCTTTGCCGTCTAAATTTCTAATTGAGACGTCGTCTTTTTTGATTATTGCCAACTCGTTGTCGTTAAGATAAACAACTTTTTTTGTGTGATCAATAATAGGAACGGCATCCGAAGCCACGATTTTTTCGTTCTCCCCAATCCCGATAATTATTGGCGATCCCCTTTTTGCCACAACAATTTTTTCTTCGTTTTGATGGATTATCGCCAGCCCGAAGGCTCCTTCAACCAATTTCAGGGCTTCTTGTACTGCTTCTTCTAAATTCCCGGAGTAAAATTTTTCTATTAAATGAGCGATTACTTCGGAATCGGTTTGGGAAGAAAATTTATGACCCTCTTTTTCTAATAATTCTTTCAAAGAACTATAATTTTCAATTATCCCGTTATGAACAACCGCAATCTGGCCCCGACAGTCCAAATGAGGATGGGCGTTGATTTCGTTCGGCTCGCCATGAGTGGCCCATCTTGTGTGGGCGATGCCAAAATTCCCTTTAATTTTACTCAACTCCGGCTGTTTCTCCAGTTCCGCAATTCTGCCCTTTTTTTTAAGAAGATATAATTTATTATTATTTGCGACGCAAATTCCCGCCGAATCGTACCCGCGGTATTCAAGTTTTTTTAAGCCTTCAATTAATAACGGAATTATTTCTTTATCGCCGATATAGCCTATAATCCCACACATTTTATTTAGTTAACAAATTCTATTCCACCTCGTAAATAATAGTTACCGTAACCGTAATTTTGTTTTCGCCCGTTTCTATCGCAGGAGCACCTCCTCCTAACCCCACAGCTTCTTTTGTGAGACCGTAGTCATAGTAAGGATAGGGCGTAAATCCATATTCGCTGATATTAGCAATTCTCACTAATTTCACGCCGGCTTGGGAAGCAAGTTCTTTCGCTTTTTCTTTTGCTTTCTTTATCGCTTCCTCTCTCGCTTGTTTTTTAAACTCATCTTGTTTATCAATAGTGAAATACAAATTGCCTATGTCGTTTACTCCGGCCTCTGTGGCCCCTTGAAGAATTTCCCCAATTTTTGCCATCTCCCTGATTTTAACCTGAAGCGTCTGAGTTACCTCATACCCTACCAATATTCTTTTTCCTGTTGGTTCATAATAAAAAATTCTTTGTCCGTATTCGTCATAATATTCGTAGCGCGGGGAGATATTAAATCTTGTCGTTTTTATATCTTTTTCATCAACGCCTTTTTCTTTTACGAAGCCAATCACGGCATTCATTCTATCCGCGCTTGCCGTTAAAGCGTCGGTTGCGTTCGGCTTCTCTGCTATTACCGAAAGCTCTACTATTGCCAAATCAGGTTTGGCATAAACCTCGCCGGTTTCTGTAACTGTAAGATTCCAACGGTCAATGTGTTTTCCTTGTTTGATTTTTTGTTGGGTTAATACGGCAAAATAAACAATTATACTAATTAAGAAAAGGCTTAAAATGCCGGCAAAAATGGGACAGAGAATCTTTTTATCTTTAAAACATTGAATCACTTTTTCGTTCATATTTTTTGATAATATTTAATTTTCGACCTTTTGCTGTTTATA
>CAZDIG010000014.1:5816-14074 GCA_964505465.1 uncultured Candidatus Saccharibacteria bacterium | reverse complement strand
TATGACAACCCCCGAGGCCTGCCTTTTGGTGATGCAAGCTGGGGTATTGGGGCAAGGAGGAGAAGTTTTTGTCTTAGATATGGGCGAACCCGTTAAAATCTTGGATTTAGCGAAAGAAATGATCAGACTATCCGGCTTTGAGCCAGATAAGGATATCCCTATTGTTTTTACCGAACCCCGGCCAGGAGAGAAACTGTTTGAGGAAATTTTGACAGCAGAAGAAGGAACCGTTGCCACTCAGAATCAAAAGATTTTCAGGGCTAATCTGTCTGAAATAAACGAGGAAAGACTGAATCGTTGCTTGGAAAAATTAGAAAAAATAGCAAAAGAAACAAGTAAAAAAGAGGAAATAAAAAACGTTCTAAGAGAGATTATTCCTTCTTATAAAAATAGTATTCCCAACAAGTAGATTATTTGATACAATATAGCTATATGAATACAGAATACGATGAAATAAATTTGATGGATTATGTTGTGGTGATTTTAAAAAAGAAATGGCTGATTTTAAGCGTGTTTTTATTGGCTGTAATTTCGGCAGGGATTTTTAGTTATTTTATTGCTCCAAAAGTTTACAAAATTGATACGGCTTTAGAAATTGGTAGAATAGAAGAGCAATCGATCAGAAATCCAGAAGAGGCAAAAGAAAAAATCGATTCTGATATATATGGAATTCCAGTAAGGGAAAAATTAAAAATTTCTGAAATAAAGTATCCTAAAATAGAAACAGAAAATCCAAAAGGTACAAACTTGATTAAAATCTCAATAGAATCTTCGGACACTCAAAAAGCAAAAAATATCCTTGAAGAAATAAATAATCTAATTTTAGCCGCCCATCAAGAAACAATTAATACCCAAAAAGAATTAATTGAAAATAATATAAAGACGCTTGAAGATAAAATTAAATTAGTAGAAAGTGATATTGAAAAAACGAAAAATAAAATAAAGCCAATGGATGCTGATATTGAAAGGATAGAAAACAAGATTAAGTACGCAGAGGAAGAAAAGAATAACTTAGAAGCCAAAGTTGAAGCGCTCCAGAAGGTTTTAGTTTATCAGCAAGATCCTGGTACTCAGTTCGCCTTATTTGATACTAAAGAAAAATTAGCAAATAAAAAGCAGGAGATAGAAAATTTATATTTGACAATTAATTCCTTGAAGGTGAGTAAGGAAGATTTGGAGGTCCAAATCAACTCTCTAAAAACTAACATTGAAAGTTTGAATGCTCAGATTAATGCCTTAAAAGCGTCTTTAGATGAAATTAAACCAACTCAAGTAATAAAAAGCCCGACTGTTTCTGAAAATCCAATTAAACCCAGACCCCTTCTTAATATGGCTATAGCAGGAATTTTGGGATTATTTATGGGAGTATTTTTAGCATTCGGTAAAGAATGGTGGCAAAAGAATAAAGGAAAAATATAAAGAGTTTAAATAAAAAACACCGCAGATAAACCTAAGGTGTTTTTATTTTTCTAAAAGCCTTATTTAATTATTTTAACCGAGGGGTATTCCACTATTCCTTCGCAACCCATTTTTTTTAATTTAGGAATCAATACCCTCGCCTCTTTCTCTTTGCAAGAAACATTGATATCACACCAATCTTGTCCGGTCAGTTTTCTAACTGTTGGTTTTTTAAATCGCGGCAGAACCCTTAAGATCTCTTTTAATTTGCTTTCGCGAACATGCAACATTAAACTTACCGTTTCTTTCCCCTCAACCGCTCCTTTAAGCAAAATCGCTATTGCTCTTATTTTTTCCTTTTTCCACGGGTCTCTTAGGGCGGATCTGTTGGCAATTAATTTTGTTGAGCTTTCCAAAATTGTGTCCAAGATTTTTAAATTATGCGCTCTTAAGGAAGCGCCGGTTTCAGTAAGATCCGCTATAGCGTCGGCAAATCTTGGGGGTTTGACCTCGGTGCCTCCCCAAGAGAATTCTATTTTTGCCTTAATCTTGTGCTTCTTTAAATAGTCCTTAACCAGATTAACCATTTCGGTTGAAATTGTCTTTCCCTCTAAATCTTTAACTGACTTTATTTCGGAATTTTCGGGAACCGCTAAAACCCATTTTACCTTTGTTATTTTCTTTTTAGCGTATTCTAAGTCGCAAATTTCTCTTACTTTTGCTTTTGTCTCTGTAATACAGTCATCGCCTGAAATTCCTAAGTCCAGCTTTCCCTCCTCCACATATTTTGGAATTTCCTGAGGCCTTAATAAAAAACATTCAATCTCTGGGTCGCCTATTGAAAAAGCGTAAGTCCTATCGGGAATATTAGCATCAAAGCCCGCCGCTTCAAGAATTTCAATAGTGCGTTCTTGAAGAGAGCCCTTCGGAATCCCGAGTTTTAATTTAGGAAGCATATTAAATTAGAGAATGACTTTATTAAGAGGAAACTCAACAATATCGGTGCATCCAATTTCCTTTAACTTAGGGATGAGGTTTCTTATTTCTTTCTTGTGCGCAACCGTTAAAATGTCAAACCAATTCTCGCCTCTCAGGTGGGTTACCGTCGGTTTTTTTAGAGCGGGTAAAATCTTAAAAACCGTTTCCATCATATCGTTTGAGGCATGAAGCATCAAACCAGCGTATTCCTGGGCCACCCTTGCGCCCATTAGTAAAACCCCTAAATTTTCAATCTTCTCCCGCTTATCTTTATCCGCCCAAACCTTTTTATTGACGATTAAGGTCGGAGAGGTTTCTATCAGAGTATCTAGAATTTTCAATCCGTGGGCGAACAGTGCCGCTCCCGTATTTGTGAACTCCACTAAAGCGTCCCCTAAAGCCGGAATTTTCGGCTCGCCGGGCCTGTCGGTATACTCAACTTCGGCTGTAATTTTGTGTTTTTTAAGATAATTTTTAGTTAACTCGGGAACCCTGGCTAAAATTTTCTTCCCTTTTAAGTCTTTAACTAACCTTATTTTTGAATCTTCGGGAATGGCTATAACTATTTTTCCATTTCTCCAAGTTTTGCTGCCATAGTTAAGTTTTACCGCCTCAACAACATCAATTTTCTGGTCTATAATAAAAGCACTTTCCGTAATTCCGGCGTCTAGTATTCCATCTTTTACAAATTTCGCAATTTCTTGGGCCCTTGATAAAACGCACTTAATCTCTGGATCATCTATCCAGATTTGATACAAATCTTCCTCAAGCTTCACCTCATAACCGGCGGCTTCAAAAAGTTTTATGGTCTGATTCCGAAGCGTCCCGCTCGGGAAGCCAAATTTTATTTTCTTAATTCCGGAGGAATTACAAGGAGGCACGGAGTGCCGACTGGTTTGTTTTTCTTTTTTTATTGGCATATTTTTTAAAAAAACAGGTTCTCTTGCCCGTGTGGCATGTGTTACCTATTTGTCTTATTTTTATCAGAAGAGTATCTAAATCGCAGTCTACAAAGATTTCTTTTACTAATTGAAAATTACCAGATGTTTCACCCTTTGTCCAGAGTTTTTTTCTAGTCCGGGAATAGTAAGTAACCCTTCTTTCCTCCAGGGTTTTCTTAAGAGCAGCTTTATTCATAAAGCCGTGCATTAAAACCTCGTTGGTTTTAAAATCCTGGATAATTACCGGAATTAACCCGTTGGATTTTCCCCAATTAAGTTTTGGTAAGTTTTTCATAGAGAAGTTTTTAAATTGTCTAATGAAATTTTCTTTTCATAAATTGCCTTGCCAACAATTGCTCCAGCTACTCCAATTTTTGAAAGTTTTTTTAAATCATTAATATTTCTTATTCCGCCTGAGGCAATTAATTTAAAAGCTGGAAAGTTTGAAATAATTTTTTTATACAGTGAAAGATTTGGTCCTCTTAATGTACCATCTCTTTTAATATCTGTACAAATTATAGTCTTGACTCTTAATTTAATTAAATCTCTTAAAAATGAACTAATGTCTTTTGTGGTTTTTGCCTGCCATCCTTTATAACAAACCTTGTTTCTTTTAGTATCTACTGCTACTATAATTTTTTCTTTCTCAAACTTTTTAAAAATATTTTCAAATTTCTGTGGCTCTTTTAGAGCAATGCTGCCGATAATAATTCTATCTATTCCCAAATCAAAAAGTCTTTTTATGTCTTTTTCTTCTCTGATTCCTCCTCCAAATTCAATTAAGAGATTAGTATTTTCAGTAATTTTTTTAATAGTCCCCCAATTTTTTATTTTTCCTTCTCTTGCTCCTTCTAAATCTATCAAATGTAATCTTTTAAATCCTGCTTTTTGAAATAATAAGGCTGTTTTTAACGGATTAGAACTATAAACTTTTTTTAGTCGATAATTCCCTTTAGTTAATCTTACGCATTTACCGGAGATTATATCAATAGCCGGAATTATCTTCATAAAATTAGTTTACCCCGTTAGAAATTCAAAATCAAGTTTTGCTAAAATTCTTTATTTCTAAAATTTCTAACGGGGTTTATCATTTTTTTTTGATTTTGTAAAATTTCTGAGTTAGAATAAAAAAATAATGAAAGATTTTTCAAAAAGAGTCAAAGATATTGAGGTGTCTCTTATAAGATATATGCCAGTTCTGGCCAGTAAAGTTCCTGACACTGTTTCTCTGGGCCAGGGGCTGCCTTCTTTTGAGTTACCGGAAGAAATTAAAGAAAAACTAATTGAAGCCTTAAGAACCATAAAAGATATTAATAAATATTCTTTAGAGCCCGGTTTGCCAATTTTAAAAGAAGAAGTCGCAAAATATTTGGAAAAAACAAAGAATGTAAAAATTAATCCGGAAAAAGAAATATGTATAACCAAGGGGGCAATTGGGGGGTTATTTTGTACAATTTCTTCTTTGATAGAAAAAGGAGATGAAGTAATTCTATTAACTCCGGCTTACGAACCTCATATTGAACAAGTAAAATTTGCTGAAGGTAAACCTATATTTGTTCCTTTAATTGAGAAACTTGGATGGAGGCCGAATTTTGATGCAATAGATTCTTCAATAACCAAAAAAACAAAAGCAATAATTATCTGCGATCCTTCTAATCCAACCGGCGGAGTTTTTGAAAAAGAAGATTTAAAGAAAATAGCCGATTTAGCCAATAAATTTGATTTATTTATCATTACCGATGAAACCTATGATTTTCTAACTTATGATGAAAAAGAACATTTTAGTTTGCTATCTTTTCCAGAAGTCCGGGATAGGCTTATTGCCTGTTTTAGTTTTTCCAAAAAATATGCAATGACTGGTTTTAGAGTAGGATATGTGGTATCTCCGGAAAATATTATGAACCAAATTCTAAAGGTTCACGACGAATCGACAATCTGTGCCCCAACTATTTCTCAATATGCGGCACTATTTGCTCTGACTTCGCCGCAAAATTTTGTTCAAAAATTCAAGGAAGAATTTCAAAAAAGAAGAGATTTAATTTGTCAAAGATTAGACCAATTAAAAGATCTCTTTGAATATCAAAAATCAAAAGGTGCATATTATATTTTTCCAAAATTAAAACTCCCGATAAAATCCAAAGATTTTAGTTTAAAATTGCTTTACAAAGCAAAAGTAATTACAATACCGGGCATTGCCTTTGGTCCCTCTGGCGAAGGACATATCAGGCTTTCTTTTGCCGGCAAAGAAAAGGATATCAATGAGGCTTTTAACCGGATTGAAGAATTCTGGATAAATTTAAAAAAAACTTTTAAATTATGATTGAAATTGATGGCTCTTATTTGGAGGGCGGGGGACAGATTTTGAGAACCGCCTGTAGCTTGTCGGCGGTGACCAGAAAGCCCTGCCATGTTTTTAATATTAGAAAAGGCAGAGAAAAGTCCGGGTTAATGCCGCAGCATCTCTTGGGAATTCAGGCCTTAGCTCAACTTTGTAATGGAAGATTAGAAGGAGATGCGCTCGGTTCTCAAGAAATTTGGTTTTATCCGGGTGATATTTACAGAGACAGGGTCTCTGTAAATATTCCAACTGCAGGGAGTATTACTTTAGTCTTACAGATTTTAATTCTGCCAGCTCTATTTGCCTCCTCACCGATAAAAACGACCTTTAACGGGGGTGCCACTGACACCTTTTTCTCCCCTACCATTGATTATTTTAAACATGTATTTTTGAAAATTTTGGGGGAAATGGGGGCGAAAATGGAAATAAATATAATGAAAAGAGGGTTTTTCCCTGAAGGTGGAGCAAGGGTGGAAGCAACAATTTACCCCGCAAAGTTAAAACCGGTTAATCTATTAGAGAGGGGTGACTTTAAAAAAATCGTGGTTGATTCCGGCGCCTCGGAGTTTTTAAAAGATAAAAAGGTGGCTGAGCGACAAGTTGCAGGGGTGAAAGAAGTCTTAGGGAAAATAAAATTGCCAATTGAAGAGAAAATTGAATATTACCAAACTTCTTCTCCTGGAAGCCAAATCTGCTTAATGGCATTATTTGAAAACACGGTGCTTGGCACCGATAATTTCGGGAGATTAGGTAAATCGGCGGAAACAGTCGGGCAAGAAGCGGCGCTGGATTTATTAAACGAGCAAAAATCCGGGGCTTGTTTAGATAGGCATCTGGCGGACCAAATTTTACCTTACTTAGCTTTAGCTGGCGGCAAATCTCAGATTAGCGTTTCCGAAATCACAAACCATTGCAGGACTAATATTTGGGTAATTGAGAAATTTATACCGCGGAGATTTAAAACCAAGGAAAATTTAATCACCCTCCTTTAGTAAAAGTGAAATTTTCTCTCGTTAACAAGTCAGGTGGAAAAGCCCGATTATTTTTTTCTGTCTTCCTTCTTCTTCTAATGACTCTTCGTTTATTACATTAAAAGTTTTCACCGCATCTTCTGTTTTATCTACTATCAGTTCAATCCCTTTGCCCCGGATAAATTCTTTAGTTTCTTCGGTAACCTCCGCCAGACCCGGCTCCCCCGTGCCAATTACGATTATTTCGGGATTCTGTTCTACCGCTCGTTTTACCTCCTCAACATTAATTAAATGTCTCTCTCTGAAAGTCCAATCCAAAACCTCATTGGTCCACCTAACTTCAACATCCTCGGTATAATTTTTCCCATTAACAGTAATGGAACCGAAACGATATTCTTGTATCATATAAGCAAGGTAACAAGTTTTCATGGCAACTCTCGCAGCCCCGCCAGCATGGTTCCGCCCTGGGCGGATGGCGGGGCGAGAGCGTAGGCTGGCTTTGCCGGCTGGGGCAAAGAACAGCCGGTGACCTAAAAACTTAGTTACCGAGCGATAATTAAAATAGCGTTCCTTGTTTTGATAAACTTTTTTGTTCTTCTTTTGAAAAAATTCTTATTTTTCCGTAAACACCGTCAAAACCCGGTTCAATATAAACCTTTCCCTCTCTAGCCCTAATAATTCCCTCGGCCACTTCCGGCAGAGTCACGACCTCAATCTCTTTTTGAGCAAGATCCAGTAATATTTTAAACTCATTCCCCAGTTTTTTGATTAAATTTAAATATTCTTCTATTGATTTTTTTGAACCAGGAAGGGTGCCCTGGGCCTCAGCAACTATTTCTTCTAAAGGAATCAAATTATAAAAAGGAATGGCGTTAGCTGGTTTAAAACCGTACTCTCTGTCGGCTAATTCTTCTACCCTATTTAAAACCCCGATAGTCAGAACCTTCCCGCATCTCGGGCAGATATTATTATATTTCCTTGATTCTTCCGGCGACAATCTTACTTCACACGTTCTATGGCCGTCGTAATGGTACTTTCCTTCTTCAGGAAAGAATTCTATAGTATAAAGAAATCTTTGAGGATTTTTCGATTTGATCGCCTCCACAATCGCAGGATAACTGATTTCCGTATCAAACACATTCGCCTCTCTGCCTATTTTCTGGGGCGAGTGGCTGTCGCTGTTTGAAATTAAGGTAATTTTATCCAAGGAAGACAACCGCCAGTTCATTTTAGGGTCTGAAGAAAGTCCCGTCTCAACCGCAAAAATATACTTTGTGTATTCTTCAAAACATTCTTCAATTGAATCAAATCCGGAACGGGATCCAAAAATTGAAAACCAAGGTGTCCAGACATGGGCCGGCACAATCAGACAGTCTTGCGAAGCCCCTAAAATAATTTTTGCCAGTTCTTTTGCGTCTAACCCCAAAATTGGCCTTCCATCTGATTTTAAATTTCCAATCCAGCTTAAATGGGTATTAATTTTTTCCACCGTTTCAAAATCTGGGGCAAACACAATAATATGGATCTTTCTTACCTTCGCCCCTTTAGTGTAGATACAGCTTATTTCAGAAGTCAAAATAAATCTGGTGCCGTTTTCCGCATTTTTTATCTTAAAAAGGCCTTTTTCGGCCG
>CAZDIG010000014.1:0-5716 GCA_964505465.1 uncultured Candidatus Saccharibacteria bacterium | reverse complement strand
ATAAATCTGGTGCCGTTTTCCGCATTTTTTATCTTAAAAAGGCCTTTTTCGGCCGGCTCTAATTTCTCTTTTAATGTTTTTAACCATTCAGGATGGGTAAAGTCGCCGGTTCCTAAAACCTCAATTCCTTTAATCCTCGCCCATTTATCCAGGCTTTCTAAATCCATATGAAAGGAAGTAGCTCTTGAATATTTTGAATGGATATGAAAATCAGCAACAAACTTCATGTTTTTTATTATACCTTTAATTATAAAAGAGAAAAGCGCGATCTAATTAGATCGCGCTTGCTGTTCGGCCGGTAGAATAATAAGAATATACTATTTTGAGATTAGTCCGCCGAGATATTTTAGACTATACACTTCTTTCCTTCTCATAAGTATTTTTTCTTCTCCCTCAAACTTCGCCATCTCCCCCCTGCCATTGTCCTCATAACGGAATTCATCGTCTTCAAACTGGCACTTTCCGCCAAAACGACATTCTTCAGATAAAGCCAATAATGAGTTTTTAAGAAATCTAGAGGCTTCTTTCGGCTCAATAAGACCAAGATAAACCATACCCCAGATCGGCAAGTTATTTTGGTAAACCATTTCCTGCCCGATAAAATTTTTCCCTCCCGTAAAATAAATATCTCGGTAAAAATAGTCGCTTTTTTGATATTCAAGCTGTTTAGAACCAATCAAACGAGGATTATCAACCGGAACCCCATCTCCGGCATAGGTGTTTTTTCTGGCTTCCGCGATAAATTTCTTTAACTCTTCTAAATTAATTATTTGAGCTTTTCCTGCCCCATTTTCGGTAAACTCAAATTTTTTTAATGTTAAGATTTTTAGTAAAATCTGCGCTATATTTTTCTTGCTTGTCAAAAACCTGCTATATTTATTTTTCTTTTTAGGATTAAGCGGGGCCTCAAATTTCAAAACTTCTTCTTTTTCCAAAACCAAGAACTCTGCAATATCCCTAAATTCCAAGGAGGGCAAAAGCCAAATATAATCCGCTATATCTTGTAAAACTTCGTTAAAATAGACAAAGATTAAATAAAGATTTTCTTCTGGCCTGAGGGTTTCTTTTAAAACATCTTTTATAAAAATCCCGTTTTCCCCTAAATTATCACTACCGTTAATTTTGAGGTAAATTGCCTTGCCAGGATACTCGCCGCGCCTTTTAACCACTAAATCCGCTCCCTTTATGCCAACCGGCTTAAAAACCGTTAGCCTCTCGCCGGCTTCCCTGGTAATCCATTCAATAACCCTACTCTCAATAATTTTATTTTTTTCTTTATCGCCTATAAAATCCGTCATTTTATTATTAGGGCTGTAAAATATCCTCGGTCCGACCGTCAATCGAAATAATTACCTCTTTAACGGTCGGAAATTGTTTCAGGGTTTGAGTGATTTGGGCTCTAATAGCTGCTACCCTACACGATCCCCCTACTTGAAATTCCAATTGCTCGTCGAAATCCACCCTGGCTACACCGTTTTCAATAACCAGTCTCTGGATTTTTACGCCGTAGTTAATGCTGGTTAAAAATCCTGTTTCTCTTTCTTTTTGGGTTGTCCCTGTTAATAATAATTCCAGGGCTAATCTGGCCGGTGTTTGAGTTTTAGAAACAATTCTTTCTACGGGAAAAACTTTATTGCAGGAGAATTCGGGATCGAGCTTATCATTATTAAAAAATAACTTAAGCGTATTTATTTCTCCAACTTTAAGTTTTAAGGGAATTGACACTATATCTATCTCTGAACCATCTTTCGGAGAAAACCAGAAGGCTTTTAGAATAACATCTTCATCTTTTGGCGTTTTTTGTAAATAATTAATCTCTTTCTCAAAGGGCCCGAATTGGCCGATATCAGGAGAGCTCGCTACCACAAAATCCTCAAACAAAACTTCTCCATCTTTTTCTGTGAGCCGCAGATTTAAGACATTTTCAAACACCCTCGCCTCTCCCTTTATTTTAAAGGGGAAGTCTATTTCATCGTTCTCTATAGGAGAAAACACGACAATGTTAGAAGGCTGTTTTGGTTTATCATTGGGTTTTTCTCCTTTCTCTGCGAGCGGTAGGAACGAAAAAATCAGACAGACTCCCGCTATTATTAAAATTGAAAACAATATAATCTTCCTCATCATAATATTTATATAAAAACCCTAGAAATCTCTAAGGTAATAAAAAAGTGGGTATGGCATTTTGATTTAGCGATTAATTTTATTCAATTTCTTCTATACCCCCTTTATTGAATATTTTTTCCTCAAGTAATTTTAAAACGGTTAAAATTCCCAATGTTAGAAATGCGGCAAAGATCGCCAAAAAATACAATTTAACGCCGATAGCCGCTCCAATTGCCGAGACCACCCACAGGCCGGCGGCGGTGGTCAAGCCCTCTATCCTAAAACGCCGGTAGATAATTAGCCCTGCTCCTATAAAACCTACTCCCATCACCACTCCGGCAATAATCCTAGAGGGGTCCAGACTTACCCCGGGTTTTCCCAACCAATCATTAAACGCTTCAAGGGAAATGATTGAGAATATTGTGGCCCCTAGACAGGTCAAAGAATGGGTTTTCAAGCCCGCGGCTTTTCTTTTCCATTCTCTCTCAAAACCTACTATTCCTCCTAAAATAACGGCTAAAAAAAGTTGAAAAATAATTTGGATTTGGGGGTTTGTTAAAAAATCCATAGAAATAAAATTCTAAGCGCTAAATTCTAAATTTTAAACCTTTTAGATTTTATAAACTTGATATCCTTCCCGCACCTTTTGACCCACTTTAATCCCTACCGACTGGCCTTTCTTCGCTTTCTCTACTTTTTCGTGTTCCATCTCCATTGACTCAACGGTTTGGGTAAAATCGGTATCTACTCCGCCCGCAATTCTAATTGTATCTCCAACTGAAAGGGCACCAGAAAGTTCAACGACGGCCACGCTAATATGCGCAAAAAAGTGAGTAACCGTCCCAATTAATTTCCCTTCTTCTGCTTTCTTGTTTGCCATATTTTTGTTAATTATTATTGATTTTCTAAATGTCTTATTCGACCTTTTTTATTAAACATTTAACCCTGTGGTTATATTCTTATTTTACCATATTAGCATAAAAAAACTAAACCCCATTAGACAAATCCTCTAATGGGGTTTAGTGAGGGAGGAATAATTCTCAACAATTTTGGTTTATACTTAAGTCTCATTTGGACATTAATTAGGCACGTGCTTCTGCCTCGATTATTAAGAACTATCTTGTCCTGGAGAAAAATCTCGCACCCCCCTCGTATTTATTTTATTCAAATTACCGGTTATGTCAAGCCTTACAGCAAGTAAGAAATAAACTGTTTATTCACATTTTATTCACAAGATCTATGAATTAAAATGCCCCCACTCCGATTTGAACGGAGATTTCAACCTTCGGAGGGTCGCGCTCTGTCCAATTGAGCTATGGGGGCTCATTTTTTTACCACCAGATAAAGGTTAGTTC
The DNA here is from genome assembly GCA_964505465.1 of uncultured Candidatus Saccharibacteria bacterium. Classification (GTDB taxonomy): domain Bacteria; phylum Patescibacteriota; class Minisyncoccia; order Minisyncoccales; family Staskawiczbacteraceae; genus CAZDIG01. Next base: position 2,258 of record CAZDIG010000014.1, on the reverse strand, counting down.
TTGGACTTCTACCTTCTTTCCAGCTTTTTTTAACTTTAAAACCAGTATCTTGGGTAATTTTCTCAAGTTCTTTTTTGGTGAAACAGTGAAAATATCGCGAAATCACAATTTTCTTCTCCAAATCCTTCCAGTGATAGAAAATATCTTTAAAATCCAATTTTGACCTTCCTGTCAGTTTTAAAAACGTGTACTTACAAAGTAGTTTTAATATCTTTTTCTGGTTTAATAAATACCAAACGGTTAGAATTAAAAGACCTTTCGGTTTTAGGACTCTTTTGATTTCTTCCATAAACTTAGCGCGAAATTCTTCTGAGGGAATGTGATGCAAGACGGCGATGCTGTAAACTTTGTCAAAAAAATTGCTTGGGAACGGTAGTTTTAAAGCATTAGCAACCTGAAATCTCGCTTTGGGATATCTGTTTTTTGCTATATTGATCAAATTCTCCGACGAATCTACGCCCCAATAATCAATTTTTTTATCCTTAAATATTTCCAATAATCTGCCGTTTCCGCAACCTAAATCTAAAATCTTGTCTCCGGAGGTGGTATACTCAGATAAAGGTTTTAACTCTTCCCAAATAAAACTGCGAGTGCTGGAAAAATGCTCGGCAATCAAGTTATAGTCTTCTGTAGTTTTATTTAGCAAATATTCGGCGTAACTTTTTTCCATTTTTCATGAAAATTACTAAATTTTATAAAAATTCCGCAGAAGAAATAATCAAAAACTGCGTGAAAATTGGCGTTAAAAGCCAAGACGATTTAACTAAAATTAAGAGGAAGCTGGCAAAAGAATATAAGACACCTCTTTCCAATAATATTGAATTATTAAAAGTTTATCATAAATTAGTTAAAAGCAAAAGGATAAAACCCGCAAAACGAATTGAAAAACTGCTTCAAACCCGGCCCATTCGCTCGGTTTCCGGAATAGTTAATGTCTCAGTTCTAACTTCACCCCGCCCCAAATGGGGGGCGGGGCAAGCCCTATCCTGTCCGGGAATTTGCATTTTTTGCCCAATTGAAAAAGGGTTGCCAAAAAGTTATGTATCGGGAGAGCCGGCGGTAGAACGCGCCAAAATTTTAAAATTTGATCCGTATTTGCAGGTTAAGAAAAGGATTGAAATGCTCAAAAATCAGGGGCACTTGGTGGACAAAGTGGAAATCAGGGTGATTGGCGGAAGTTTCACTTTTTATCCAGAAACATACAAAAAGTGGTTTTTAAAAAGGTGTTTTGACGGAGCAAATCCAAAAACTTCTAAAAATCTTAAGGAGGCTCAAAAAATTAACGAAACCGCGAAGCAAAGAATTGTCGGAATTTCCATTGAAACTCGATCCGATTTAATTAACGAGACGGAAATCAGAAAACTAAGAGAGTTAGGGGTGACATTAGTTGAACTCGGTGTTCAGTCAGTATTTGACGATGTATTGGATTATTCAAAAACAGGATCTACCGTTCAGGATATTATAAAAGCGACAGAACTTTTAAAGGACGCGGGGTTTAAAGTGATGTACCAAATAATGCCCAATTTACCAAAATCTTCCATTAAAAGAGATAAAAAAACCTTTGAGGAAATCTTTCAAAACCCGGACTTAAAACCCGACTGGCTGAAAATTTATCCGTGTATGGTTTTAAAAGAAACTCAATTATATAAACTCTGGCAAGAAAAAAAATACAAAAGTTATCCTGATAAGCAACTTATTTCTTTAATAAAGTATATAAAAAGTATTTGTCCTTATTGGATAAGAATTGCCAGAATTTACCGGGACATCCCAAAAGAAAAAATAGTATCTGGTTGTAAAATTTCAAACTTAAGAGAGATCATCAATGCCGAAATGAAAAAAGAAGGGACGATTTGTAAATGCATCCGCTGTCGCGAGGTCAAAGAAAAATTTAAAACCGGCGAGGAAATCTGTCTTTTTCGCGAAGACTATGAGGCTTCCGGCGGCAAAGAAATGTTTTTAAGTTTTGAGAATAAGAACCACTCCAAACTTTATAGTTTCCTAAGACTGCGCATCCCCATTTTAAAAAAAACAGAGGACAGTCCTCTGTTAATTTTCCCAGTTTTGGAAAATGCGGCTATAATCCGAGAGCTTCATACCTACGGCCCCCTCCAGCCATTGGGAGGCCCGTCCTCCCAATTGTCTCCCCAACATAGGGGTTTAGGAAAAAGGTTAATTAAAGAAGCGGAAAAAATTGCTGAAAGAGAGTTCAACTTAAAAAAAATCGCCGTAATTTCCGGCGTCGGCGCAAGAGATTATTA
>CAZDIG010000013.1:0-14163 GCA_964505465.1 uncultured Candidatus Saccharibacteria bacterium | reverse complement strand
TCAAAATCTCTTTGTTTTTGACACTCCGGCTCCTTTAATTGTTTTTTACTTTAGTTTAGGTTTAGCTTACTTTGTTACTCAACGCGATACCAATATACGAATGCATACTAATGATACGAATTATAAAAAGCATACCCATTCGGGTCAGTCTGGTGGTATTCGGATATTTGGGTTAATTTTAATTATTATTTTTTTACCCCTGGCAATCTATAAATTCAATTTTCAACCGTTTTTTCAGTCAAGAAACGCCTATAAAGGAGCCATCGCGTCTTTTTACGATTTAGATGTGGGGTTAAATTTTTATAAAAAGTCGCTAGAAAAACCAAGTTTTATCAGTCCGGAAGTTAGAATGCAGCTTGTAAAGTCGGTTATTAACGCCAAGGGAGCAAGAAATACGCCGCTCGAGACATTAAGAGAAGGATTTGAGTTCGCGATTTCTGAAATGCAAAAAAGTGTTAAAGAACACCCCTTAGATGTCCGCTATTATTTATTCTTGGGCAAGCTTTTCAGCAACGCCTACATATTTGATAAAAATTACTTAATAGAAGCTGAAAGGGTGTTAGAGAAAGCATTGGAATTGTCTCCTAAGCGCCAGGAAATCTATTTTGATTTAGGTTTAGCGAGGTTATTGCAGGAAAAATATGATGAATCAATTGAAACTTATAAAAAAGCAGTCTCTTTGGATGATAAAGTTATAGAATCGCATTGGAATTTGGGAATAGCCTATTTAAGCGCCAAAAGATATAAAGAAGGGTTGGAAGAAATTAATATAGCTCATCAAATGGGATATAGCTATTACCGACCAGACCCCAATATCACTCTTTTTATTGCCCAGGCATTTTCCGAAGTTGGGGACTATAGCCGAGCTATTTCCCTTTGCGATTTCATCTTAAATACCAATCCCGATAATATTAAAGCTATGGCTAATAAAGCTGTAAATCTCGCTAAATTAGGGGATAAAGACGAAGCCCTGAAATTGGTTGAGAAGATATCCGAGATTGATTCGGAGGCGGCAAAAGAGCTCCAAAAAACCATTGACAGTTTATAGAAAAACCGAAATCCTGCCAAATCTTGACAAGGGAGTTGAAGAGAATATAATTAAGTGTTAAAAGTAGTTATTATTTAGCGGGGACCGGTGGTATACTAAAATATGGCAGACAAGAAATTCTATATAACAAAGCAAAAACTGAAAGAACTGCAAAAGGAATATAAAGATTTGCTTTATTTCCTTCATATGAAAACTAAAGCTGAAACGCCGAAATTCTTGGAATCTGAAGATTTAAATTCAGAATATTTTACGTTGCAGGAAGATTTGAACTTTTTAAGAAATAGAATAAACGAGCTAGAAAACGTCTTGAAAAATTATGAATTAATCACTCCTCCGACAAAAGAAAAGCAAAAAAACATTAATTTAGGGGCAAGGGTAATTGTGGAAGTGGACGGCGAAAAAGACGAATTCACGATCGTGGGAACTATTGAGGCTAATCCTTCTTTGGGCAAAATCAGCAATGAGTCGCCGGTCGGGAGGGCTCTTTTAGGCCACAAGGTGGGAGAAGAAATTATAGTTTCCTCTCCAATAAAAGTGGTTTATAAAATCAAAAAAATAAGTTACCCTTCAGGCAGGTGAATTTTGTAATTTATTAAAATTTCTGTATAATAAAAACCAGGTGAAAAACCTGGTTTTTATTAAGAAATTTGAATTAGGTATGGCATTAAAAATAGGCGTAATCGCGCCGACCAACATTAAAAAATTAAGCAAACTGACCAACAAATCGGTAAGTTTTTTTATTGATAAAACAAAAGAAATCGGTAAAATACTTGCCGAGATTGATTGCGAGTTATGGGTAAATAGTGATAAGGGCATTATTTTTGAGATTGCTAAATCTTATAAAAAAAATAAAGGAAAAAAACTAGTTGTTCTTTACCCCGGCAAGGGCGAACCTTGGCCTAATATTCACACAGAACCATATAAAAGATATGCCGACGAGCTTAGAAAAGAAAAGAATTGGTTTTGGGCAAACTATAATATAATCGCCTTAACAGATATTTGTATTTGCGCAGGATTAAGCGCGGGAGTTTTGAGCGAGTTAGCTTACATTAAATGGAACTGTCAATTGAAAAGAGGCAATTTAAGAAAATTAATTGCGATAAAAGAATTATTAAGGAGTAAAAAATTACCGCCAGAAATCGAAGTTGATATCAAAGATAAATTAATATATATCAAGCGAGTTGAACAATTAAAAAAAACTATAAAAAATATATAAGACCATTATAAACCTTTAATTCTTATGAAAAATATTTTAAATTTTTTGGTAGAAACCGGCAACCTAAAAAGAATAAAAAGAAAAGGCATTACTTTTTATTGTGTAAAAGAAGCCGATAGCGCCGTTGACCATACTTTCCGGACGGCGATGTTAGCATGGATTTTAGGAGTTAATAAAGAATTGAACATTGAAAAAACTATTAAAATCGCATTGGTTCATAATCTCTGTAAGGTTTACGCTGGAGACATTACTCCTTATGACGGGTTTTTGCCTAAGAATAAAAAAAAGAAAGACGAATTTGTAAAAAAATGGCGGCGACTTTCAAAACCAGATAAACGAAAAATATTCAACGAAAAAATAAAAAAAGAGAAAAAATCTTTAGAAAAATTAACATCAAAATTACCTAAAGAAATAAAAAGAGAAATAAGAAATCTTTGGTTGGAATACGAAATGTGTAAAACTCCAGAAGGAAAATTCGTCAATCAATTAGATATGGCAGAAAATCTCCTTGAGGCTTTTGAGTGTTGGAGGAATGATAAAAAATTTCCTACTAGACCATGGTGGGAGCATGCCGACGAGGTTATTGACGACCCGGTTATTTTGGAATTTTTAAAAGAAATAGAAAAAGAAGAACTAAAATATAACAAAACAGTGAGAACAAAAAGATATGAAAAAAAACGAAAAAATCAGAAAAGAAATGACAATCGGCGAGGTTATTAAAAAATATCCCAAGGTCCTCTCTATTTTTAACGATTACGGCTTACATTGTTTAGGTTGCGTGGTCTCCCTAGAGGAAACAATTGAGGATGCGGCCAAATTTCACAAGATTGATTTAAAGAAGTTCCTGAAAGATCTAAACAACGCAACTTCATGACACTTAAGAAAATCCTATTATTTCTAATATCGCTCGTTTTCGGGCTCGCCGTTTTTATATTGGTGATAAGAGAAGTCGGCTTTAAAAACATTAAACAGGCGTTTTCTTTATTTTCATATTTGGAGGGGGCAGCGATTATTATTGTGAGTTTTTTAATCTCTTTTTTAAATATTTTAAGATGGAAATATATCTTAAAAAGCCAAGGGTATAACATTCCTATTTTTAATTTAGCAAAAGTCTGGTTTGCCGGTTTTAGTGTAAATTATCTCACGCCGGTTGCCGCTTTAGGAGGAGAACCATTTAAGATTTATTCTATTAAAAAGATTTTCTCTGTTGACTGGGAAAAAGGCATTGCTTCAATTTTTATTGAAAAATTGCTTGGAGGAGTTTTTTATTTTCTATATTTAACTTTCGGAGTTCTTTCATTTTTTCTCTTAATCGGTTTTCCTCCCAAGAATATTGGAATAACTATTGGCGGAATACTCCTTATTTCAGTCATAATCATCCTAGTTCTTTTTCATAAGATTTTTAAGAAGGAAAGTATCTTAAAGAGATTTTTGAGTCTCTTTGGCATAAAAAATAATTCAAGCAATAATCTTCTACTGGAAACGGAAAAAGAAATTTTCGCTTTTTTTCAACCGCGAAAGAAAACAATATGGCAGGGCGTTGGGATTACTTTTCTTAGCTATCTAATGAGCTTCGTCCGCAGCTTCTTAATAATTTTCTTTTTAACCGGAAAAACAAGTATTTTAACCACCTTTTCTGTTTACGCCTTTGCTAATTTGGCCTATCTTTTTCCGATTCCCGCGGCATTAGGAATCCTTGAGGCTTTAGAAACTTTTAATTTTGGGATTTTAGGATTGGGATCAAATATTGGTACGGTTTTTAGTCTTATTCTGAGGGGGGCAGAGCTTTTGATTTGTCTGGCCGGTGTTATTTTTCTAGTAAAAGTGGGGATAAAATTAATTATAATAAGGACAATGGATAAATTAAGTTCTTTCTTTGAAAGATGAGGTTAATACTGCGCAAATATTTTAGTGGTATCATTAATATAAGCAGGATAATTTATGTTTGGAAAAATCAATAAAGTTATAAGGGTTTTAATAATGAGCGATATATTTCTTAATTTCAGCTGGGGGTTGTTGGCCCCTGTTTTCGCAATTTTTATTGTTCAGAATATTGCTACCGGCAGTCCCGAAGAGGGCGCAAAAATTGCCGGCTTCGCCTCTTTAATTTACTGGGTAGTGAAATCGATTTTACAGCTTCCGATTGGCAAATATCTTGATAAAAACCACGGAGAAAACGACGATTTTTGGTTTATGGTTTTAGGCATGTTTTTAGCCAGCGTAGTTCCCTTCGGTTATTTAGTTTCTTCTACCGCTTGGCATATTTATATTCTTCAGGTTATTCAGGCTGTCGGAATGGCGATGGTTTTTCCGCCCTGGTTAGCTATTTTCACGCGGCATATTGATAAAGGAAAAGAAGCTTTTGAGTGGGGATTGAATAGCACCACTTTAGGATTTTCCGCCGGCATTGCTGGAGCTATTGGCGGAATATTAGTCGCCGTTGTTGGGTTTAACATTATTTTTATTCTGGTTGGCATCCTAAACATAGTTTCATCTTGCGTGCTTTTGTTGATGAGAAAAGAGATTCGCCCTAAAGACCATTTTCCTTATCAATTTCCTCCATATCCATCTCCTTTCTAAATAATGACCAATCAAGAACTCGCTAAAATTTTTTATGAAATAGCCTTTTTCTTAGAAATGGAGGGCGTGGCTTTTAAGCCCTACGCTTATGAAAAAGCGGCTTTAGCCTTAGAAACTTTAAAAAAAGACGTGGAAGAAATCTATAACGGCACAGCCGATATATCCGCCAAAGGCGGTTATAAAGAAGGCGGGATTAAGGAACTGGAAAAAATTCCAGGCGTGGGCAAAAGCACTGCTGAAAAAATTGAAGAATATATAAAAACCGGGAAAATTAAATATTATGAAGAGTTTAAAAAGAAACTCCCCGTTGACTTAGAAGAAATTATAGCTGTTGAAGGAATGGGTCCTAAAAAAACCAAGGTCCTTTATCAAAAATTAGGAATTAGAAACTTAAAAGATTTGGAAGAAGCCGCTAAGTTTCATAAAATCGCTCCCTTGTTCGGTTTTGGAAAAACTACCGAGAAAAATATCTTAGAAGGAATTAAATTTCTAAAAAGGAGCAAGGGAAGGTTTTTATTGGGCGAGATTTTGCCGGTTGTAAAAGAAATCTCCGAAAAATTTAAAAAACTCAAAGAAGTAAAAAGTATTTCGCCGGCGGGGTCAGTTAGAAGAATGAAAGAAACCATCGGCGATGTTGATTTTTTAGTAATTTCCAGGAATCCCAAGAAAGTGATGGACTTTTTCGTTTCCTTGCCGGGGGTAATAAAAATCTGGGGCAAGGGTAGCACCAAAGCGTCGGTCAGGATGAGAGACGGTTTTGATATGGATATCAGGGTGGTTCCTAAAAAATCTTATGGCTCGGCCCTCCAATATTTTACGGGCTCCAAAGAACACAATATTATCACCCGGAAAATCGCTATGGACAAAGGGTTAAAGCTTTCAGAATACGGGTTATTTAAAGGTTCAAAAATGATCGCAGGAAAGACGGAGGAAGAAATTTACAAAACCCTTGGCATGGATTGGATTCCGCCGGAATTAAGAGAGAATGAAGGCGAGATTGAAGCGGCCCTTCGCTCCGCTCAGGGTAAACTTCCGGGATTGCCCCAACTTATTGAATACGGCGATATTAAAGGGGATTTACATTGCCATTCAGATTGGGACGGCGGAGCCAACTCAATTTTAGAGATAGCCGAAGCCGCCCGAGAATTGGGATACGAATACATCGGCATTTCCGACCATACAAAATTTTTGAGGATTGAGCATGGTTTAGACGAAAAACAGCTTGAGCGGCGCAACAAAGAAATAGATAAAATAAACTTGAAGTTAGAAGCACAAAACCTAAAGATTAAAGTTTTAAAAGGTTGCGAGGCAAATATTTTATCTGACGGTTCAATTGATATTAAAGACGAGGCTTTGGCAGAATTAGATTATGTTATTGCCGGCGTCCATTCTTCTTTTAAGATGGAAAAAAATAAAATGACAGAAAGAATAATTAAGGCGATGAGAAATCCGAATGTGGATATTATTTCTCATCCGACAGGAAGAATAATTAAGCGCCGCGACGAATACCAGATTGACTTTGATAAAATCTTAAGAGTGGCCCGAGAAACCGGAACGATTTTAGAAATTAATTCCTATCCGGAGAGGTTAGATTTGAACAGCCAAAATATCCGGCGAGCCAAAAAGGCGGGTGTTAAAATGGTAATAAACACCGATTCTCATCACATAGACCAATTAAGATTTATTGAATATGGTATAGCTCAAGCCCGTCGCGGCTGGGCGGAGAAAGAGGATATCATAAATACTCAACCCTTAGAAAAACTCCTTAATTTTTTTGAAAATTGAAGAGCTAAAAAATCAGAGGACAGTCCTCTGTTAAGCTAATATGCCGATTAAAAGACCAGAACTAATTAATAATGAAATTTATCATATTGTCGTTCGGGGTGTTGGTGATTCTTTGGTTTTTAAAAATCAAGACGATTATTATCGTGGAATATTCTCACTTTATGAATTTAATACTGTAAAACCAATTATTATTAGAGAACAGAGAAAAAAGCGTAAGGCTTTAAAAGCTATCAGAGGACAGTCCTCTGATACTCGTGATTTTTTGGTTGAAACTTTCACTTTTTATTTTATGCCAAACCATATTCATTTATTGATGAAACAGATAAAAGACAACGGAATTGTTCAATTTATGAGAAAATTTGGTACAGGATACGCATCTTATTTTAATAAAAAATACAATAGAATGGGTCACTTATTTCAGGGTAGATTTCGGGCAGTTCATATAAAAAGCGAAGAGCAATTAAAAACCGCATTTGTCTATATTCATACTAACGGCATATCTCTAATAGAACCAAGATGGAAAGAAGAGGGAATTAAAAATCCAGAAAAAGTAATTGAATTTTTAGAAAATTATAAATGGTCGAGTTATCCTGATTATATTGGCAAAAAGAATTTTCCTTCAGTGACAAATAGAGATTTTCTTCTAAAAATAATGGGTGGAGAAAATGGATGTAGAGCTTTCGTCGATGGTTGGATAAGGTATAAAAAAGAATTACACGATTGGAACGCTATTACCCTCGAGTAATAAAAATCAGAGGACTGTCCTCTGATAGCTAGAATTTATATTATTATATTATGGCAATTGAAAAATCTGCGGGAGCCATAGTTTTTTATAAAGAAAAAGACAACACGATTAAATATTTATTTTTAAAACACAGGGCTGGGCATTGGAATTTTCCAAAGGGGCTGATTGAAGATGGCGAGAATTTACAGGACGCAGCTTTAAGGGAATGCAAAGAAGAAACCGGCTTAGAGGAAATAGAATTAATACCAGACTTTAAAGAAACCATTAAATTTTTCTTTAAAGTTAAATATGACTATCAACTAGAGCGCGGATTTAAAATAGGGCAAACGGTTTTAAAATTTGTCACCTATTTTTTAGTGCAGTCAGAAACGAAGGACGTCAAAATTTCTTTTGAGCACGAAGGTTATGAATGGCTGACCTTTGAAGGGGCGATGGAAAGGCTAAAAAAATATAAAAACAGCAAAGAAATTCTGCAAAAGGCAAAAGATTTCATTATAAAACACGCAATATAAAAATTATTCCGTGGAATCAAGGGCCCCGGATTTCCCCAGTTCTCCTCGAGATGAAACCCCCATTCATCTCAGACCCCAGAGGACGAACCTCCGGGGCCCCTTCTTCTTTGTTCTTTATCAACAATATACGGAATTAGGCACGCATGGCAACATACGTGCTTTTTTATTGAACTGATATGTTAAAATAAATCTAAAATGTCTTTCAAAGAAAGAGTTTTGAAAATTGTAAAGAAAATTCCTAGAGGGAAAGTTTTAACCTATAAAAAAGTCGCTGAGCTCGCGAAAAATCCGCGAGCTTTCAGAGCGGTGGGGAATATTTTGAACAAAAATAGAAGTCCAAAAATTCCTTGCCATAGAGTAATCAGGTCGGACGGGAAAGTCGGAAGATATAACAGGGGGGTTAAACAGAAAATCTTGCTTTTAAGGAAAGAAAATGTTAAATTAGAAAACGGCAAAATTGTTCTTTGAAAATTTTTTAGGGAAGGAGGTCGTGATGCGACAAATTGACTGGAAAGAGTTCGTAAAGTTACGAGGCCACGAAAAAAGACCTTATTTCGAAAAAGATGGAAGGCCTTTTCATATTGTTATGGCTCAGCAGTTTGATAGAGAATTTTTGGATGAGATTTGCGCTCTAGCAACAAAAATAAGAGGAATCGCCAAGTCTCACGCCGGAAGGGATTTTTTGAGTTCTTTACTAAGAACTCGTCGGGCAATGCTTTATTTTGCCCAACCCTCCTCTAGAACTTATCTGTCTTTTGGTGCCGCCTGCCAGATTCTAGGCTTGAGCACTCTTGATGTGAGAGATCTTGCTACCTCATCTGAAGCAAAAGGTGAAAGTCAAGAAGATTCTGTCAGAACCTTTTCTAGTTACGTTGACTTGATTATTATGCGCCATTATTCAGAAGGTCTTGCCGAAAGAATGGCGTGGATGATGAATTTCATCGGAAGGCCTATCCCAATAATTAATGCTGGTTCGGGGAAAGACCAACATCCCACTCAAGCCTTGTTGGATATTTATACTCTTTGGCGCTCTTTTGAAAATTATGGCGGCATTGAGGGTAAAAAGATCGCGATGGTCGGCGACTTACAGAGAGGAAGAACGGTTCGTTCTCTTTCGTATCTCTTGAGGCATTATCCGGGCGTAAAAATTTATTTTGTGGCTCCCCCTCAACTCCAAATGGGAAATGATTTAAAAGAATATCTCAGAGAGCACAAGGTTCCCTTTGAAGAGTGCGACAGTTTAAGAGAAGTGATTCCTCTGGTTGACGCTGTTTATATGACCAGAATTCAAGACGAGCACGGAAAGATAGAAGGGTTGGATTTTAGTAAATACCAATTCAAAATTGATTATCTGCGGCTTCTTGGGCCGAATGCGGTGATTCTGCATCCGCTTCCTCGGCGGGATGAAATTCCGGTTGAGGTAGACAACGACAAAAGAGCGATGTACTGGAGGCAGGAAAGAAACGGAATGTGGATAAGAGTAGCGCTAATAGCTATGATCTTTAGTAAAGATCAGGACATCCTCCGTTATTAGGTTTATAACTCTGTTTAACTGTTCCAGTGCCGGAACAGTTTTTTATTTAATTTACTTTCAAAAAAAGGTATGATAATCTGAAAATGCTCTTTAATAAATTAATAATCCCAATAACTTAAACAGAAAGGAGGAGATAATGGCGGGACTCTGCGCTTTAAGCGTTAACCCTGCTGTTTATAAGGGTAATTTTGCCGAAGATTTATTCTGGGCGACATTTTACCAGCAACATTTAGGCGAAGAATATTGTGGTTTGGCGGTTCAGAAAGACGATAAGGTTAAAGTGCAAGCCCGTTCTGGATTATTCAGACCGAATTTTAGTAATAGTTTTAAAGATCTTAAAGGTGGCGAGGGAATCGGTTATTGCGGAGCTACAAAGCAACCAATTTTTGCTTATTCAAAACTAGGGCAATTGACAGTCTGTTTTTCCGGCAACATTATTAATTGTTCCGAACTAGTTCACGAATTAAAAAGTAGGGGAAGTATTTTTGAGAGAGAAGACGAGGTTGAAATAATTATTCATTTGATCGCTCAGGGTAATAATATTATTGACGGCCTCAAAAACGTGGGTCAAAAAGTGAGGGGAGCATATACTATTTTGGTTTTAAACGAAGGGGGGATTTACGCCGTCCGTGGCCAAAACGGGCACTGGCCGCTGGTTATCGGCGAAAAAACCGGTGCGGTGGTAGTTGCGTCGGAATCGGGAGGATTTTCTAATCTCGGGTTTAAACTCGTTCGCGATTTCAAACCCGGCGAGATTATCTTCATAGAAAATGGAAAAGTAAAAATAAAAGGAATGATTCCTTCAGAAAAAATTCAGATTTGTAGTTTTATCTGGGTTTATACTGCTTTTGCTAACGGCGTATTTGAAGGGATACCTGCCTCGTTGGTTAGGAAAAGATTAGGGGCTGCGTTGGCTCGTCGCGATATTGAAACGGGTTTTATTCCGGATATTGTGGCTCCCGTTCCTGACTCGGGGAGATTTCACGCTATCGGCTATTTCCAAGAATTCTGCCGAGAGATAGCAGAAGGAAAAATAGATCATGTGCCTTTCTACGACGAGCTGTTGCTAAAATATCCTTACGCGGGTAGGAGTTATACTCCTCAAATACAGAGAACCAGAGACCAAGAGGCGCATATTAAAATCTTAGGAAGCGGTGAAGATTACACCGGAAAAAAAGTGGTTATCTGCGACGACTCAATTGTCAGAGGGACCCAAACCCAGACAAATCTCGTGCCGAAATTGAGGTCTTTAGGGATCGGCGAAATTCATTTTAGGATTTCCAATCCCGAACTTCTTTCCCATTGCCCTTGGGGGAAAACCACAAAGAAAGGGGAAGTGCTAGCCGCTAGGCTCCCCAAAAAAGAAGACAGACTTAAGTTCTTGGGGGTGCAGAGTTTGGAATATAACACCATTGACGATTTGGTTCGAGCAATCGGTCTGCCTCGTGAACGGCTGTGCGTTGACTGTGACTTACCGCATTAAAATATCAAAGCAAAATGCCATCTAACTAAAGATGGCTTTTTCTTTTCTTAAAAAAAGCAGGGGTTAGACCCCTACTGAACTTGATTTTGCTATTTTTTTGCTTCTTCAATAATTTTTTCAAAAATTTGAGGATGTTCTTTGGCCAATAAAGATAAAATTTTTCTGTCAATCTGGATATTACTCTGCGTTAAAGCGTGGATAAAACGGCTATAAGACAAACCAGACTTCTTGCAAAAAGCATTAATTTGGATTTGCCAAAGTTTTCTCGCCTCTCTTTTTTTGGTTCTTCTGTCTCGGTAAGCATATTTCCAGGCGTGCATCAGGGCGTCCTTGGCGAATATATATTTTGATTTTCTGCCCCAGCGAAAACCTTTGGCATATTTCAATAAATGTTTTCTTCTTTTGTGGGCTATTTTGCCTCTTTTTACTCTAGCCATAGTAATTTAAATAGTTTTTATGACAACTAACCACCGATTAATCTTTTAATTTTCTTTTCTTCCGCTTTTGAAACCCGAATCCATTTTCGGCTTTTTCTCACTCTTGCCCCAGATTTCTTAGCCCGATAATGGTCAAGACCGGTTGGTCTTCTTAAAACCTTGCCGGTTTTGGTTATTTTGAAACGTTTAGCAATAGATTTTCTTGTTTTCATATTATTTTGAGATTATCATTGTAAAGCCCCTTGGTTCTTTTCTTATATCTTTTTCAATTTTTACCTCTGTTGATGCCTGTATTGTTTCAAGAAACTTATACATTTTTTCTTTAGCCACTCCGGAAAATAGATTTTCCCTTCCTCTTAATCTCATTTCTACTCTTACTTTATTCCCCCCGTTCAGAAATTTTTCCGCCAATTTTGCTTTAATTTCCAAATCGTGCGGCGCGATATTAAAACCTAGTCTTATTCCCTTAACTTCGCCGCCTTTTTTCTCTTTTTCTCCCCTTTCTTTTTTTTGGAGAGTATAAAGATACTTCCCGTAATCAATTATTCTACAAACGGGAGGTTCAACTTTTTCGGTCACCTGCACTAAATCCAAACCGCGCTCCATCGCCAATTGGAACGCGTTTTGTAACAACATAACCCCCAACTGCTTTCCATCTGCGTCTACCACTCTAACCTCTCTTGCCCTTATTTGGTTGTTATAAAATGGTCTTCTCAAAAGCTGATAACTAATAACTAAATAACAAAAACTAATAACTAATAACTAATCTTGTGGAGGTGGCGAGGATGAACTCGCGTGCAGGAAACTCCTCCAAAACAATTCTACAAGCTTATCCCAGTTTTAGAATCAGATTATAGAATATAAACCGGGTAAAAATTTCTATAACCTTTGACCCTTCTTTTCAACAATCTTTCCGGGTCTTGAAAGAACATCTATCTCGATATTATCACACCCTGCCTCGTCCATCGAGAATCAACGAAGAGGATGCCGTTTTAAGCGTAAGCTAAAGCGGGTTTTTTGAATAAGTTGGCACTTATTCTGTTCAATAGTTTTTAGCGAGACTATTAACTCGGCTTGCTTGTCTTGGTAAAATTTTCTGTCGAGACTTTTCACCCCCGAGACTTCAAAGCCCTTTCTATCTCTCTTTCCGTATCTCTTTTCTTAATTTTCTCTCTTTTGTCCACTTTTTTCTTCCCGCGCACAAGTCCGACTTCAAGCTTTATTTTTCCGTTTTTAGTATATATCTTTAAGGGGATTAAAGTCAAGCCCCTTTCTCTCACCTTACCGATTAGATATTTAATCTCCGCTTTCTTTAAAAGGAGTTTCCGCGAACGCTCCGGGTCGTAATCTGCCGGGGCGTTTTTGGGCTGATAAGCCAGAATTTTTGTTCCCACCCAGAAAACCTCGGGGGTTTTGCCGCCCCTTTCTTTTAAAACAACATAAGACCCCGCTAAATTTACCCCTCGCGTTTTAATTGACTTTACCTCTTGACCAACCAAAGAAATTCCTGCTTCAAATTTTTCCAGGATCTCATAATTGAAATAAGCTTTCTTATTTTCGGAAATGATGCTCATTAATTTTATCTTATCTTTATATTTAAAACTTCTCAAGAAAAGGCCTTTAATTTCAAGCAAAAATGGGGTAAACTGTATTATATATAAGCATGATAAAAGGAGAAATAAATAAATTAATCAAGAGTTTAGTGAAAACTCTCCAAAAAGAAGGAAAATTGCCGGAATTCAAAATTCCTGAATTTGCAGTAGAACCATCAAGAGAAAGAAGTTACGGGGATTATGCGACAAATATCGCTTTGCAAATAGCCAAGATAATAAAGAAAGACCCAATGGAAATGGCGGGCGAGTTAGGCGCCGAGTTGAAAGTTGCCGGGTTTTATTTATTTGAGAAGGTTGAGGCGGCAAAGCCCGGATTTATTAACTTTTTTATTTCCAAAGAATATCTACAAAAACAATTAGAGGAAATTTTAAAATTAAAAGGCAAATTCGGCGTTTTAGAAATCGGAAAAAATAAAAAAATAAATGTGGAGTTTATTTCCGCAAATCCGACGGGTCCCCTGACTTTAGGCAACGGCCGCGGAGGTTTTTGCGGCGATGTTTTGGCAAACGTTTTTGAAAAAGCGGGATTTGAAGTAATTCGCGAATATTATATAAACGACAGGGGCGAGCAAGTAGTAAAATTAGGTCATTCGGTAATCGGCAACGAGCCAATCTATAAAGGGGAATATATAGACGACTTGAAAAAAAAGATTTCCGGAGTAAATCCTGAGGAGGTGGGAGAGAAAGCCGCTGGAATAATTTTAGAAGAGATGATTAGACCCACGATAAAAAAAATGGGAATAAATTTTGATGTCTGGTTCTCGGAAAAAAGCCTGTACAAAACAAAAGAGGCGGAAAACGTTTTAAAAACTTTGAAAAAGAAAAAACTGGTTTATGAAAAAGAAGGCGCTTTATGGTTTAAGTCAACTCATTTTGGAGACGATAAAGACAGGGTTTTAGTAAAAAAAGACGGCGAAGAGACATATTTTACTTCCGACATCGCTTATTTAAAAAATAAATTTAAAAGGGGATTTAAACAATTGATATTTTTTATCGGTGCTGATCATTATGGATACGTACCGCGCTTAAAAGCAGCAGTTGAGGTATTGGGTTATAAAAAAGGGCAGTTAAAACCAATTGTTATGCAGTTAGTCCGTTTATTTCAAAAAGGGAAAGAGGTTAGAATGTCAAAGAGGGCGGGAATTTACGTGACTTTAGATGAGTTGATTAACGAAGTGGGTCTGGACGTGGCAAGATTTTTCTTTTTAAC
>CAZDIG010000012.1:0-14642 GCA_964505465.1 uncultured Candidatus Saccharibacteria bacterium | reverse complement strand
TGTTTGTGTCTTTAGGAATGAGAAAACTTAAAAAAATAAAAGGTGTTTGTAAAATTTAAAATGGTTTCTTTTTTCAAAAGAGAAAAAATTGAGCAAAAAAAGAAGGACGATAAAGACAGGGGTTGGTTTGAATCCGACGGCCAATTGGCGGTGGATGTTTATGAAACAGGGAAAGAATTTATAATTATTTCCGCTATAGCCGGCATTACTATTGAAAATCTTGACGTCTCTGTTGAGAGAGATATTCTTATTATCAAAGGCAATAGATCTAATCCGACAGCTGGCGGAGAGAAGAATTATTTCTACCAAGAGTGTTACTGGGGCCCCTTTTCAAAAAAAATTATCTTGCCGGAAAATGTTGATTCTTCGCGAATAGACGCCGCAATGGATAAAGGAATTTTAATAATAAAAATCCCTAAAATCCAAAGGGAAGAAAAAAAGAAAATTGAAATAAGGAAATAGAAATCCCTAAAAACTCCAAGAGGGAAGCCACATTCGCAATTGAAACGCTTTTTCGCTTAAAGGGATACCGTAGGTTAGGGGCGAAAAAAAGAGAAAACCGGCAACCACTAAAATCAACAAGCCAATGAATAAAATGTTGGCTTTTTTATTTGCAAAAAGAATTTTATCAGTGGGAGAATAACCCACTTTTGTTTCAATTATCCCCTCAAATAACAAAGAAAATAAAATTACTGAAAACGTTAGGGCTGGCAAATAGTGGTAAATCATTGTAAATCTTGCAACGCCCCCAAAAGAAATTAAATAAACAAGACAGCTGTAAAATATTATTATCGCGTTTTCGCTGTAAAAAAATCTGGGAATATTTGATTTGAATTTCTTCACAAAAAATCTAACCATCAGATAAAGATAGCTTATAATTCCTAATGTCCCAAGCCACCAGACAAAAGGATTCCCTAAAAAGAAAATGGAAGAACTTTTATCGTCATTAGCTTCGTAGAAATACCAAATTGGCCTAAGGAGGAAGGGCCAGGAACTCCAGTTGCTTTGGTAAGAATGAGCTCCGCAACTGTCAAAGTTGCTTAGAAACATTGCTTTGTTTGTTGCAAAAAATTTAGAAATGATGTTGCCGGCTGGAGGATTATTTAAAAATTTAAAAACCATTGTTGTGCCGGTTACTTCTTTCAGCGTGCCCATTTGCAGGGCCCTGGTTTTTAACTTATCAATGACTTCGTACTGCTTAAAAACATCGCCGCAATTTGAAGAACAAGGCTCGGAAAGGAGATAAAAATGGATAACAAAGAAGATAAAATAAATCAGGAGTGGTAATAAAAACACAAAAATTAATTTAGCTGACAGAATTTTAAGATTAGTCCTGCTTAATAATTCTCTTTTGGATTTTCCAAAAACCAATTCCGTAAAAGTTATAATTAAGATTATCCCCAGTGCGCCAAAACCTGTTAGTTTTACAGAAATGGCGCAACCTAGAGACACGCCGCATAAAATATGAAAGAGATACCATTTAAAGGAGAAAGGAGAATATTTTTTAGATAGAATAAAGAAATAGAGGGATAAAAATATAAAAAAAACTAAAATAACATCCATCAGAATAAAACGCGATTGAACGACCAAGGCGTTGTCAAATAAAAGAAGGAAACCGGATAGAAACGCCACCCTTCTAGAAAAACCCATTTCTTTCACAAAGAAATAAATAAGAATAATAAAAAGCGAGCCGAAGAGACAGGTTAGCGATCTAAGAGCCAAGTAGTTAAAATCGCCGTAATCTCTGTCAACCGAGAAATCAAATCCCGGTTTAACTTTCCCTAAAAGACCGGCCAACGCAAAAAGCATTTTCCCTAAAGGCGGATGAATATCAAAAAAATATTGATGGGATAAATATTTTGTGGCGTATAATCCAAAATGAGCTTCATCAAAAACCACCCGGGAAGGATAAGCTAAATTTATAAAACGGGTAAAGAAACTTAAAACTATTAAAAAAAGCAAATCCCAATGTTTTAGAATTTTCTTAAAAAATAATTTCAACATTTTTACGCTAAACCTGTGCCGGTGAGAGGACTCGAACCCCTAAGCCTTACGGCACATGGTCCTAAGCCATGCGTGTTTGCCAATTTCACCACACCGGCCCATTTTTATATAAACTTATGGTACTAAAATAGCTTTCAGTATAGGTACTATTGAATACGCTAAAATACCCACCACTACCCCTACCACGCCGAAGATAACAGCCTTTTTGGCCGTTTCCAGCTTGCCGGGGTCGCCTTGGGCGGATAAAAATAAAATTCCAGCATAAACAAAACAAACTATGGCGGCAGTCGCAAGAATATACCAAGCGGTAGTTGTGATGTTAGTTAAGATAGTCTGAACTGTCGCAGGCAACGTAAAAGCACCTGTTAATACTATCGCTGGAGAAGATAAGGCGCTAAAGGAAAGCATAACGATTATATTCTTTTTCATTTTAATAGCGTTAAATTATCGGATTAATATTATAAATCTCATAGAATAAGAAATTTTTATTCTCTATTCTTACGTTAGTAAACCTTTTACAATATTAACGATAGAAAATGCTAGAACCGCAGCTACTATCCCTACTACCCCCCAGATAAAAGCCTTTTTGGCCGTTTCTAACTTACCGGGGTCACCTTGAGCGGTCAAGAAAGAAATTCCTGCCACCACAAACATTGCTAAAGCGGCGACGGCAAAAATATACCATATTGCAGTGCCAATCTTATCGTATAAAGTTTGCATTGTGGTAATGGGTGATGGTGTACCTGGTAAAGTAAGGTCCAGAGCGGCTGTTGGTAGAATCAGCGCCCCTAAAAATAAGGGAGTTATTAAAACTTTTCTCATATTTTTTATTAAATTATTTAGATTCGACCTTATTTCATTTTAAATTAAGGTTTGGAAATTGTCCACCCCGTTAGAAGTTTGCCACGAATTACGAGGCAACAGAATGTTAACCATTCTGTTGCGACTGAAAAACTGTATTTAATAGAGTTTTGTTTTTATTCTCTTTAACTATCGCAAACTTCTAACGGGGTCCACTAACGAAACCAATCCCTGATAAGGGGTTGGTTTTTCTTAGATACTCTTAGATTACTAGAAGAAGTATTGGACTATGCTTATTACTGAATAGCCTATAATCGCCGCAACGATTCCGACTACGCCCCAGATAACTGCGGTTTTTGCCTTTCCGATTTTTTCCGGATCTCCTGCTGCTGTTAAAAATTCAAAGCCGGCAATAACGAACATAACCAATGCTGCCAGTCCGAAAATCATCCAGAGAGCTATTTTAAGTCTGCTAACAAAAGTATCCCAAGTCAGTGAAGTAGGAGTGGTTGTTGCCGCTACTGCGCTGGCCATAATAGGCAGAGCTAAGTTTGCGAGAACTAAAGCCGATAGAATTCTTTTCATATTAGTTGTGGTATTTATATTTTATGTATATTCGACCTTTTGTTAAATTTTTATTTCTTATATTCCAAGGATTGCTTTAATTAAAGCCACAATAGCGCTGGCGGTTAGGGCAACGACAATTCCGATTATCGCCCAGACCGCAAAATCTTTTGCTTTCTGAAGTTTCTGGGGTTCGCCGGCGGATATTAAAAAATAAATTCCAGCGATTATTAACATTATAACTCCAATACTTCCAACAAGCAAACTTATTGCGCTTGTCATATTGGTAATCAGTTGCTGGAAACTTGTCGCTTTTATAGGATTGGTGATAGTGACGGTGCTTGCCGCTTCAACAAAGCTAAAATAAATCAAGGCGCCAAGGGATATAGTTAAACAAAGAAATTTCTTCATTAAATCATTATACAACATTTACTTGATAAATAGTAGGCCGTAATGGTAAGGTCCCGCCGAAAATTCATTTTTAAGTTTTAAACCCAGTCTTTCTGCGATTGCCTTAGTTTCTTCGGCCGATACCCTGCCTTCTTTAGGACCGAGAGGCGCATCTTTCTTCCAATCTACAACTAAAAGTTGGCCTCCGGGCTTCAAAACTCTCTTCCCTTCTTCTATTATAGCATCCTTTCTTTCGGCTTGAAACAATATATTCGGGATTAAAACCAAATCCAAATACCCGTTTCTAAGAGTGGATCCTTGGGATCTTTCTAAATCGCATAAAATTGTTACTATATTAGAAATATTTTCAATAGCCGCCCGGTTTTTTAGAGCCGATAATTTTTCTTCCAAAATATCTAACCCGTACACCCTTCCTTCTTTTAATTTTTTAGCTAAGGCAATAGAAAATATTCCTCCGCCGCATCCAAATTCGGCCGCTATCATAGTGTCCCTTATTTCAAGTTTATTTAAAATTTCTTCAACATTAAAAAAATTCTCCATGCCTTATTCTATTATAGGAATTTTAAGGTTATCGCGCAATATCAAGCTGTTAAAAACTTACCATCGAAATACTCTGTCCATTTCACTTAATAATTCAATAGGAGCTAAGTTATCCACCAAAAGGCATTTTTTTCCTGATTTATCCGGCTGGATTTCTTGAAAATTCTGCGATATGTCAAAACTTATTTTTTTTAGTTCTTCCGTTTCGGTTTTTTCTACTAAATTTAGAAATTTATCGTTTAATTGATTTTTTGATCCAATAACTATGAATTCATGCCTGCTACCGCTCGGAAAGAAGAAACCATAAGGATAAACAAACTTAATTGTTTGCGTAAGACAGCTAATAACGTCCTCTTTCCGGTTCTTGCCTATAACCATCATTGCTAAAATTCCACCGGGTTTTAAATGAGAATTCGTCAATTCAAAAAATTCTTTCGTAGACAACTGATAGGGAATATAAAGAGCGCCGACATAAGCGTCAATAAAAATCAGGTCATATTTTTTTTGGGTGTTCTGCAAATAAGTCCTTCCGTCAGCATTAATCACACTAAGTCCCTTTTGTTCCGATAAGTTAAAAAATTTATAGGCCGCTTCCGACACATAAGGATCTAATTCCACGCCATCAATCTTTAAATTTTTTTCTCCGAAAAAATAGAAGTATTGACGAGACACCACGCCTCCGGCGAGCCCGATAATTAAAATATCCAGATTGTCTTTTTTATTTAAAAGAAAATAGAGGGGTGAAAAATAGTCAAAGTATAAATTCGTCAAAACTTCATCGGGATGATAAACAGACCAACGGCCAGTCTGATTGATATCCAAAATATAACCCAATTTTTCATCTTCAATTACCTGGATTAATCCGTAAAACGATTCTTTTTCATAAATCAATCCCTGTCTTTTTACTTCTGGGGTAAAATTCACGACAATTGGGAAGAGCAAAACAAGACAAAAGATTTTTTTAAAATCAGGAATAAGCCCGATTAGACTAACCAATATTAAACAAAAAGCGGAAATTAAAATTGTTTCCTTTATCCCAAAAATCGGGATACTAAAGAAAGAAGCGAAAAAAGTACCAAAGATGCTTCCCACCGTTGAGAAAGCGTAAATTGAACCGGAGGTGTAACCCGTCGTTTCCAATCCCTGGTTTTTCAAACGGATGACGTATGGACTTACCATTCCCAAAAGCCAAACCGGAACGGTAAATAAAATAGCCACAAAGACAAATGAAGAAACTATAATGGAACCAAAAAGAGAGTTTTTAACGAAATAGGGACTGGTTAACGTGTTAACAATGGGGAGAAAACTCATCGTAAGGCCGGCGGCGAACACTAGCCACATTAAAATTTTCTTTTGGGGATATAAGTCGGCTAATCTTCCTCCACTGTAATACCCCAAAGACAGAGCAATCATAATCAGGCCAATGATATTCGCTCAAACGAACAGAGACGCGCCAAAATAAATAGTCGCCAAGCGGAAGGCGACCATTTCAACCATCATAATAACAGCGCCGGTGACGAAAACGAAGATATAGTAGAAAGAGGGTTTAAACGACATTTTAGATGCAGGTGCCCGAGGCCACCCTGTCCCCCGGCTCCAATTTCATGATTCTTACGCCCTGGGTGGAACGTGAAAGAATGGAAATAGAGTTGACTTTAGTCCTTATTACCTGTCCTTTTTGGGAAATAACGATTAAATCTTCTTCTGTGCCGGTTAAAATCTCGGACATCACCAGATTTCCGGTTTTCTGGGCAATCTTGGCTGTTTTGATTCCCGACCCTCCTCTTCCTTGCGGTCTGTACTGGGAAACTTCCGTTCTCTTCCCGTAACCATTTTCCGTTAACACTAATAAATATTCTTTATCTGTTTTTAGTTTGCCATTCACCGCTTTCTGTTTTTTAATAATTTCCATCCCTATTATCTCGTCTCCCTTTTCCAACCTGATTCCCTTAACCCCTGCCGCCGCCCGACCCATTGGCCTCGTATCCTTTTCTTTAAATCTTATGGATTTGCCTTTTTTCGTTATCAGGATTATTTCGTCTTCTCCCGTTGTTTTTTCCACCTTTCTTAAAAGGTCGCCTTTTTCCAATCTTATGGCAATGATTCCGCTCTTTCTGACATTTACGTATTCTTCCAGGCTGGTTTTTTTAATTTTCCCATTTTTAGTAACCATTACCAAATATTTTATTCCTGTTTCGTCTTTTTTCATGGGGACTAAAGCTAAAACTTTTTCTTCGGAAGAGAGTTCCAAGAAATTAAGCAATCCTCTGCCTCTTGCCACCCGCGCCCCTTCCGGAATTTCATAAACTTGGGTTTGAAAAACTTTTCCCGAATCAGTAAAGAAAAGCAGATTGTCGTGTGTTGACGCGGAAAGAAAATGTTCAACGATATCCTCGCCCATTGTCTTCATCCCCATAATTCCCTTGCCGCCCCTTCTTTGAATTTTGTAAGTGGCGGGGTTTATTCTCTTAATATAACCTCCGGTGGTTAAAGTAATAATTGCTTCCTCTAAGGGGACTAAATCAATTTCGGCGATTTCGCCAAGCTTTTGTTTAACCAATTTTGTCCTTCTTTTGTCTCCGTATTTTTCTTTCAACTCCTTTAGTTCTTGTTTTAGGATATTCTTTACTTTGTGGGGACTCTTTAAAATCAACATTAATTCATTAATCTTTTTCACCAATTCTTTCAGCTCGTTCTCTATTTTTTCCCGTTCCAGTTTTGCCAAGGTTTGAAGCTTCATTTCAAGAATTGCCACTGCCTGTCTCTCGGTAAGTTTAAATTTCTTTATTAAATTGTTTTTCGCATTCTCTCTATCAGAGGACTTTTTAATAGCGGCAATTACGTCATCAATGTTTTTTAGGGCGATGCTTAGCCCCCTTAAAATATGAGCTCTTTCTTTCGCCTTCTCTGAATCAAATTTAGTTCTTCTTACAATCACTTCTTTCCGATGCAAAATGAAGTATTTTAAAACGTCGGAAAGGGAAAGAATTTTTGGCTGTATCCCATCCACCAAAGCCAACATGTTTAAATAGAAAGTTTTCTGAAGGTTGGTGAATTTGTAAAGCCGGTTTAAAACTCTTTGGGGTTGGGTGCCTTTTTTCAACTCAACCACAATTCTCATCCCCTCTCTATCGGAAAGGTCCTGAATGTTTTTTATTCCCTCAATCTTTTTTTCCGTGACCAAATTTGCCATTTCTAAAACCAAATCTGACTTTTGAACCTGGAAGGGAATTTCGGTAATCAAAATTTGGAAGTTATCTTTTTCTTTTTCAATAATATCGGCCTTCGCCCTAATAACAATTCTGCCATTCCCTTGGGAGTAAGCCGCGATTATTTCTTTTTGGTCGTAAATTATGCCGCCGGTCGGAAAATCCGGTCCTTGGACAAACTGGAAGAGATCGGTGGTCTCGGCGTTGGGGTTGTCAACTAAAAAAATGCAGGCGTCGCAAACTTCGGTAAGATTATGAGGGGGAATATTTGTCGCCATGCCAACGGCAATTCCCAGAGAGCCGTTCAATAGAAGCTGGGGTAAAGGAGAGGGCAACACCGTAGGTTCTTTTCTGGTGCCGTCGTAATTGGTAATAAAGTCAGTGGTGTCTTTTTCTATATCCGAAAGAAGTTCTTCTCCAACTTTTGATAATTTGCATTCTGTGTATCTCTGGGCGGCCGCCGGGTCGCCGTCGACGCTTCCAAAATTGCCTTGGCCGGCGACCAAGGGATATCTTAAAGAAAATTCCTGCGCCATTCTAACTAGGGCTTCGTAAACCGGCGCGTCGCCGTGAGGATGGTATCTAGCGAGGGTGGAACCGACAACCGTGGCCGATTTCCTGAACTTTGCGGTGGCCGATAAACCGTCCTCATACATCGCGTATAATATCCTTCGGTGGACGGGTTTTAAACCGTCCCTGACATCGGGAAGGGCGCGGGAAACAATAACCGACATCGCGTAATTAATATAGCTTTCTTTCATTTCTTCAACTATTTCCCGCGGCTTGAAACTTCCTAATTCTGTATTTGGTTTTTTAGGATTTTTTTCCATTGTTAGTTATTAGTTTTTATTTCCCCTTCTATTTCTTTTATAAATTCTTCCAATTTTTGAGGGTCTTCCATTAATTCTTTTAATTTGTTGGGGTTTTCTTCAAAATCTTTTTTAATTTTTTCTAGTTTCTCCGGGTTATTTTTCAATTCATTTATCAGGTTTTCTATCTTTTTGAAATCTTCTTCGTTTTCTAGTTCGGGCACTTTAAAAATTTCTGCTTCAAAAGAAGGCGCCTCAAATCTTTTAATGAATTCTTCTTTATTGCCGCTGATATTTTCTAATCTTTCTTTGGTCATTAAAAGCCAAAGGTATAAAAAGCCTAATCCCATAATTACTACTATCGCCCAAAGAATTACCTTCTTTTGTTGTAATGGCAGATTTTGGATTTTTTGGAGAAATTCTTTTATTTTCATTTATGTTACGGTTTCAAAATAACAATCTCCATTCCTTCTTTCGGCAGAACGCTGGCTTTCACTGAAAATTTATCTTGAGCTTCCATTGAGTTTTTGCCCATCACTTTGGAAAATTTATCCACATCGTCTAATTTCACTTTCAATTTCGGCAAAAGGTAATGCATTGGTATTACAATTTTGGGCTCAATCTGGGAAATTATTTTTTGGGCTTCTTTTGCTGAAATCGTGAAGGTCCCCCCAACCGGAATCATTAAGATATCAACTGATCCTATTTTCTCCAACTGTTCGTCTGTTAATTGTCTTTGACCTAAATCTCCTAAGTGACAGATTTTCATATCCTCCGCTTCAATCACATAAATCACGTTCTCTCCTTTTTCTTTCCCTTGCTGGTCGTCATGAAAAGCGAGGATTCCATTAATATGGACACCCTTTACTTCATATTCGCCGGGCCCTTTTATTACAAAAGGCTCTCCCTTTACGGCTTTTACATTATTGTGGTCATGATGGTCGTGGGTTACAAGCAGAATATCGGCGGGAAAAGACGGCGGTTTTAGGCCTATTGTCTCGTCAAAAGGATCAATTACTATATTTATTGATCCGTTTTTTGCGCTTGAAAAATTGATTTGAAAACAAGATTGGCCTGCCCAAGTGATTTTTGCCATGTTAAAATTGTTAGTTTTTTAATCTTTGAACAATTATTCAATTTTATCATAAAATATTTTTTGAGACAACAGTTCGTCCGGAAAAATTTTAAATAGTCTTGTAAAAAAATAAAAAATGTGTATATTTAAAAGATATGATAAAAAACATTAAGAAAACAAAAGATATAGTTACCCCTCCCTCAATCGGTTCATTGATTGAAGGAAAAATCGTCGCCAGGGGAAGATCGTCTGTTTTTGTGGATTTAAGCCCCTGCGGTACCGGAATAATTTACGGCCAAGAATTTTATGATGCCAAAGAGGTATTAAAAAACTTGAAAATTGGGGATAAAGTTTCCGCAAAAATAACTGAATTGGACAACGAGGAGGGTTACAAAGAGCTTTCGTTAATGGATGCGACAAAAGAATTTACCTGGGAAAAAATCAGAGAAAAAAAGGAAAAGGGAGAAATCTTGGAAGTTCAAATTTTAGGGGCGAACAAAGGAGGGCTCTTAGGCAACGTTGAGGGAGTGCCGGCATTCTTACCTGTTTCCCAGCTCTCTCCGGAACATTATCCTCGAATTGAAAACGGAGACAAGCAAAAGATTTTAGAAGAGCTCCAAAAATTTGTTGGGAAACCCCTCCAAGTTAAAGTTATTGATTTAGACCCCAGAGAAAATAAATTAATTCTGTCAGAAAAAGCCAAAGAAGAAGAAAAAATAAAAGAAATTTTAAAAGAATATAAGGCGGAAGACATTGTTGACGGAGAAATTAGCGGAGTAGCCGATTTCGGAGCCTTTATTAAATTTGGGAAAGGTAATCTAGAAGGATTAATCCATATTTCTGAATTGGACTGGCAGTTGATTGGAGATCCTTCCGAAGTAGTAAAAGTGGGCCAGAAAGTGAAAGCTCAAATTATTAATATTAACAAAAACAATCAGGTTTTTCTTTCTTTAAAACGCTTGAAAAAAGACCCCTGGACAGAAGTGGGGGATAAATTTAAAAAGGGTGATGTCGCAAGAGGAAAAGTAGTTAAATTCAATCCTTATGGCGCGTTTGTCCAGCTAACTCCTGAAATTTGCGGACTATCTCATATTTCTGAATTTGGAACAAAAATAAAGATGGAAGAATCTTTAAAGATCGGAGAAAGTTACGATTTTAAAATTTCATCAATTGACTCTGTTGAACATCGAATAAGTTTAAAATTAGCTTCTAAGTAATTAGAGGATTTGACAAATTTTTTTATTTAGGTATAATAGCGCTTATAAAGCACATTAATAATTTCCTATAAAATCAAAACAGGAGGATGAGATGAAGTTGTTGAAAAAGATACTTGGGCGTAAAGAACCAAGCCGAGTGGTCGTTTTAATAGATTTTGAAAATTTGTTGCTTTCAATTGAAAACCGTTCTTCGCCAGTCGAAAAAGAATTTTCGGTTGGCGCTGGATTCCATACGGTAATCAGAAAAATCGCCCAGGAGATCGGCGAGGTGACCCATATCTTTGTTTTTGTGCCTCCTCACGCGGCAAATCTCTGGGGAAAGCTCTTCCAGCAGGAAAGATTTACTATTGTCTTCTGCCCCAAGATTATAAACAAAGAGGGACAAGAGGTTGATACGGTAGATCCCACGATAATTGATTTTGGAAAGTGGGCAATCGCAAATATTCAAGGATTAACCCACCTATGTATTGGCAGCGGCGACAAGGACTTCCAACCATTAGTGAAAGAGGCGGTTATGAAGGGTCTAGAAATTATCGTCATTTTCAGTTCCGAGAAATCACTTTCCCGGGAGTTGCGAAAACTTGCGGACAAAACATATTATTTTTCTCCAGTTCCAGCCGGAGTTCCAGCTGGATCACAATAAAATAGCGACCTTAAGTCGCTGTTTTTTTTAAAAGTATTGACAAAATTTTTAGTTTTGTTATAATATGGGTAGTTCTCAAAAAATCGCTACGGGTGTACACTTTTGGAAAGGAGACTCTAATGAGTAATGGGTTGACGCACGTGGGAGATCTTAAGGATCTCCAAGAGATTCGGGGTCGGTTTCCGACTGACCCCCCTCCTCCGCAAAACGGAGAAGGAGTTGATGACATCGTTCCGCCTCCTTCCGAGATTTCCTGGGACTCGGTTCGGGAAACCGAACTGACGAAACTGGAAACACGGAAACAGGTGCAGGAACGGATCACCGCCTACCTGCGTCTGATGCAGGAAGCCGAGGAGAGGATGAAAGACCCTGTCCTGCGCGAGCAGGCCCGGGCCGAAATCCGGAAGACCCAAGAAGTCCTCCACGGCGCTCTGCGTCACAGCAGGCAGGAAATCCGACAGGGCGCCTTGACGGCGCTCTATCTCTCCCGCTTTGAGAGGAAGTATTCCTCTCGGACGAAGGTGGAAGAGATGCTACAGAAGATGGTCGCTGATGGCCATCTTGCGCAGGCGTCGGGAGAAGCGCTTATCTCCTTGTCGGCCCGCAAGGGGTACAATCCCCCCGTTCCGCTCACCGAAGAAGAGGAACGCGAGGTAAGGGATTTCTTCAAGAAACTCCTTACCGACACGGTTTCCCGGGAGTACGACACCTGGGAAAAGACACTGAGACAGCTCCAGGACGACTACGGAGTAATCTCGGTGACCGACCTCTCCCCGGCCACGCAGAGCGGAGCCTGTGAGTTTTCCTTCCCCGAAGGAAGGGACCCGAAGGGACGAGTTCTCTTCGGCGGAAGACTCATGGTGTACTCCGAAGGAGGGAAGATTTTCCCCGTTGCGGCGCAAGGCGCGTGCCGCGCCGCCATCGCGGAGGCCGCGAAGGAGAAGTTTTTCCTTCTGGCCTACACCCTGGAATGGAAGGGACTTCCTCCTCCGGACGCCCTCAAGAAGAAGAATCTCACCGACCAGCAGATCCGCCGGATCTACCTGGTCTGGAATCTTCTCAAGAGGGGAATGGAGTGGGAGAAGTACCGACAAGAGGCGCTCAAAGGAAGTTCTTTGAACGCCCCGCAGTTCTGCGAGGGCCAAGTCGGAACTGTGCTGGTTGAACTCCAGCAAGCCTGGGAACCGAAGGAAAGCGACAAGAAGTGGTACAATGTCGCCTTCCCCGCCGAACGGCTGATTGAAGCCGGCATCCGGCTCATTCGGGTCCCCAACGTCCCTCCCCATCTCCAGGAATTCCTCGGAGAATGCGTCGGAACGCATCCCGAGGGCGAGAAGTACGAAGGACTGCCGGATCCTCTTCGGCAAATCCTTCGGGCTCATCACCGCCAGGTGACTGACGGCGAAAACGGCCAGGCCGTTGCCTAGCCGTTCGCAACTCGTACAAAACCCGTAGCGATTTGTAAAGGGGCGTTTCATGTTTCATTGTGGAACACGACGCCCCTCTTTTTTTTTATTCTCACTCCTTGTTTTTTTAACTTTTTTTTGCTATCTTATTAACTATGACTCCTCTTATTAAAAATTTTATTTTTGTTATCCTGGTTTTTTTAGTAATCAGCGGAATTTTCAGCGTTTTATCTCCCTCTTTTGAAAAGACAAAGGAGGTGCAAATTACCCAGTTGGTCCAAGATATAAACCAGGGATTGGTCAAAAAAATTACGGTTTACGGAGACGAGCTTTCCATTGCTTACGCTAATGATGAAAGGGTTGTCTCCCGAAAAGAACCCGGCGTTGCCTTAACCGAATTTCTGTCTAATTACGGCGCAGACAAAGAAAAAATAAACAGTATAGAAGTTGAGATTAAGGAGGAAAAAGAAAGCGCTTGGTCGTGGCTGTTTCCTCTCTTGCTTTTTGGTTTGTTGCCCCTTTTAACATTAGGTATATTTCTCTGGATAATTTTCCGGCAGGCGAAAGTCGGAGTAATGCAGGCTTTTGATTTTACTAAAACCAGGGCAAGATTGTTCGGCGCCGAAGGCCATCCTAAAGAAAAAATCGCCTTCAAGGAAGTGGCCGGTTTAAAGGAAGCAAAACAGGAGTTGATGGAGGTGGTTGATTTTTTAAAAAATCCTAAGAAATTTTTAACGATGGGGGCAAGAATACCCAGGGGCGTGTTGCTTTTGGGCCCGGCTGGATGCGGGAAAACGCTTTTAGCGAGAGCGGTTGCCGGAGAAAGTAATGTGCCATTTTTATCTATCTCTGGCTCGGAATTTGTGGAATTATTTGTGGGAACGGGAGCCGCCAGGGCGAGGTCCCTTTTTCAAGAAGCAAAAAGACACGGCAGATGTATTGTTTTTATTGACGAGTTAGACGCGGTGGGCAGAACAAGAGGAATGGGATTTACCGGCGGGCACGAGGAAAGGGAGCAGACACTAAATCAGATTCTGGTTGAAATGGACGGTTTTGAAAGAGAATCGGGGGTAATAGTTTTAGCCGCCACCAACCGGGGAGATGTATTAGATCCCGCTCTATTGAGACCCGGACGCTTTGACAGAAAAGTGGTGGTGGAACTTCCCGACGTCAACGACCGAGAAGAAATCTTAAAAATTCATTGCCGGGGGAAACCCTTGGCTTCGGACATCAAATTAAGAGAGGTGGCCGAAAGAACTCCGGGATTCTCGGGTGCGGACTTGGCTAATTTAGTTAACGAGGCCGCAATTCTGGCGGCAAGAAAAAATAAATTGCAGGTATATCAGCAGGATTTATTGGAGTCAATTGAAAAGGTTCTACTGGGGCCAGAAAGGAAAAGCCATATTTTAACTAAACAAGAAAAAGAGATTGCCGCCTATCACGAAGCGGGCCACGCTTTGGTTTCGGTATTCTCGCCGGGAACTGAACCGATCAGGAAAATTTCAATTATCGCCCGCGGCATGGCAGCGGGTTACACCTTAAAGATGCCAATAGAAGAGAGGAAAATAAGGACCAAAACGGAATTCTTATCAGAAATTGCCACTCTATTGGGAGGATATTGCGCAGAAAGGATAAAATTTGGGGAGCTCACCACCGGAGCGAGCAACGACCTAAAAGAAGCATCGGATTTGGCCAGAAGATTAGTTAAAGAATACGGGATGTCTTCTTTGGGACCTATTTCTTTCGGAGAGAAAGAGGAACTTATATTTTTAAGGAAGGAGTTGGGGGAACAAAGAAATTATTCGGAAAAGGTGGCCACCCAAATTGACAAAGAGGTTGAAAAGTTTATTAAAGAATCGGAAGAAAAAGCGAAAAGAATTCTAAATCAGAAAAGAAAACTGCTTGATAAAGTTGCTAAAACTCTAATTGAAAAAGAAACTATTGAAAAAGAAGAATTTGAGGA
>CAZDIG010000011.1:0-15122 GCA_964505465.1 uncultured Candidatus Saccharibacteria bacterium | reverse complement strand
AAAGCGGCTTTCGCCCCTTCTCCCGCAGCAGTAATAATTTGCTTGTATTTTCCAACATTGCAATCCCCTACTGCAAAAAGGCCGGGCGTCTTTGTCTGATAGGTTTCAAACTCAACTTTTATCTCGTCTTTTTCATTAAACTCCACTAAGTTTTTCGCGAAGGAGGTCGCCGGCTGGTTTCCAATTTCCACAAAAATTCCGTCCACTTCTATCTTTTTCAATTCTTTTGAAACTAAATCCCGATAAGTTAATGATTTTACGAAACCGTCTCCTTCAATTTTTTCAACCGTAGCGTTTACGATTACTATTGCCTTTTCTGTGTTTTTAACTAATTCCTGATTTTCGGCGTCAGCTTTCACTTGAGGGCCGTATTCTAGGATATAAATCTTTTTAACATAATTAGCCAGAAAGAAAGCCGCTTCAAAGCCCGCGTTTCCTCCGCCGATTACCGCTACTATCTTATCTTTGAAAATTGGGCCGTCACAGAGCGGACAATAACTCACTCCCTTACCAGTGAACTCTTTTTCTCCCGGCACTTCTAATGGTCTTGGGTCGGACCCCGAAGCAATAATTACCGATTTTGCCTCATATTTTCCGCTGTTTGTTAATACCGAAAAATTCGTGTCCCCCTTTTCAATTTTACCGACCTCGCCGGTTACAATCTCAATTTTTTGCGTTTTTAGTTGTTTCTCAAATTTTTGTGTCAATTCGGGCCCCGAGATTTTTTCAAAGCCGGTATAATTTTCAATGTCAACCGATTTTCTGGCGATCTGTCCGCCGAAATCTTTGGTAATTAATAAAATATTCAGTTTTTGCCTTGCGGCATAGATTCCTGCGGTAATTCCGCCAGGACCTCCGCCGATTATAATAAGATCGTAAATTATATTAGTCATGTTAGTTATATTATTTGTGTTTAATGGACGGCGCAACTAATGCAAGGATCATAAGCTCTGATTAAGGACCTGATTTTTCTTCTTCTTTCTTTTTCTGAAAGACCCAGGGTCTGAGGCACGAGAATTTTCAGGTCTTCTTCAAGATTATTTAAGAATTGAGCGGTCGGAGTAATTAAGTTGCAGTTTAAAATTCGTCCCCCGGAATCTAATTCCAGATAAGTGAAAAGGGTTCCTCTAGGCGCCTCCATTGCCGATAAACCCGACCCTTTGTTAATTTTAATTTCTTTTTGCGTTTCTTTCAAATCGGACTCTAAAATTTCCCGGAGAAGATTTCTGCTTACTTCAAGAAAATGTAAAATTTCCACTGCCTGACCAAAAAGATTATAAAAAGTGTTTGAGAAAAAATCGTTTTCGGTTATTTTCTGCTGTCTTATAAAATCTTCTAAAAGTCTTTTTGCTGACGGGATTAAAAACCGATTGTTATTTTTAAGTCTGGCAATTGCTCCTAACATATACGGCTTCCCTTCGTATTTTACTCTTTTAACAGGTGTTCCTTTTAAGTCCTCCTTAAGTTTATTTGAGTAGAAATTACCAACGGACGTGCTTTTATCGTTTATCTTAATGGAATTTTCTTTATAGAAGGCATATTCGTTATTTGATGAAACAGAAACAAAATTGGTTTCTCTTTTAATTATGGGGTACTCTAGGTTTTTGAAAGTATCAAGCAGCACATTGGCTTCTTCTAAAAGCTGCGGCAATTCTGTTAACAGGGATTCAATATCTTTTTTATCCGGCAACCTTGAAAATCCCCCAACCCTCGGCGTCATGGGATGAACCTTTCTCCCGCCGATTATTTCAATAATATTTAAAGAAAAATCTCTTATCTTTAAAGCAGTTTTTGCCTCCCTTGGAAATTTTTTCATTAAATCTAAATCATTTTCTATGTCCAAAAAATCCGCCAGAGTCATAAAAAAAACGTGAAGCGTGTGGCTTTGGACTATTTGGCTGGCCAACATTAATTTGCGGAGTAAAGTTGTGGTCCTGGAAACGGTTATATTTAAGGCGCCTTCCAGCGCTTCGCAGGCGTTTAGAATATGAACAACCGGGCAAATCCCGCAAACGCGGGAAACCACTAGCGGAGCGTCTTCCGCTTTCCTACCGACTAAAATCCCTTCGATTTGACGCAAGCCAAGCAATGTTTGTACTTTAAGTTGTTCTACTTTTCCGCTTTTCGCAACTCGGGCCCAAAATCCCGCCTCGCCTTCAATCTTATGAATATGAGGAATATTAATTTTCATATTATTTTTCTATTTTAACCGAATTACTGGAAATTGGAAATAAAAAATCGCCTCTGGGCGATTTTTGGTTTAACGTATGGTCTTTTTAAATTGTTCTAATCTTGCTAAGAAAAGATTATTTTCTTGTTTTTTCTGCCAACGCTGGACAAGAAGGTGGCCTCCATATTTTACAATGTCTCGTAGCCAACCCTTGTGCCATCGCCGCCATCCTCTAATAAGATAATCAAAAGGAAAAGCAATTGTCCTTAAGGGAATCCTCAAAAAACTCAAGGGGCTGTAGAACCATTTCATAATCTTAAGCGGCATTTCTTGCAGCTCTGCCAAGGTCATATTGTCTGGGACAAAACAGGCATAATTCCCGTCATATCTGTTCCAGGATACCAACTCTGACGGTAAAATCCTTCCTTCCCTTTCCAGCCGCGAGCGGAGTTCGGTGCCGACCAAGGGGACCGGATGCAACACCTGAATGCTGTCAATATGGGATTGCCGGATAAAGGATTTAAAGCGCCTTGCCATTTCTTCAACAGAAAGCCCTTCTTTTTTTCCTTTTGCCGGATAGCCAAAAATAAACATTCCGTGCACCCAGAAATAATGGCGCAAGATTCTGGTCCACTCAACCATATGAGAAGATAAATATCCCTTGCGCATTGTCTTGAGGTCTTCGTCAATCGGCGACTCATAGCCAACGCAAACAGTTCTAACCCCTGCCGCCCTAAGAATTTCCAGAAATTCTGTATTTTTTGCGGCTTCCAGACGCATCTGGACAGTAAAACTAAGCCGGTTACCGTACTTTTTAACAATCATTTTAAAAAATTCAAGAGAGCCTTCAAGATCTTCTTCTAAGCGGTCGTCAACAATAAAGAAATTGCGAGCGCCCCTTGTTTCAACCAGCCAACGCACTGTTTCAAAAAGGTGTTTCGCATCAGCCCAGCGGGGCCCGCCTTTTACGCTACAGAATTCGCAGTTCATCCTGCAGCCGCGAATACGACCGATGGGATAATGCTTGATTTTTCTTGCGTGCCTCAGAAGGCCGAAGTCAGGATACGGAAGATCATTCAAACAAGGAAGTTCTAGCATTGCCGGACCATTGGTGGTTATTTTTCGGTTTCGGTCCAAAAAAGAAATACCGGGTATATCGGCGATGTTATTTATGCCATTTAGGACGGAAAGAATTTGTTGTATGACGATCTCGCCCTCGCCATGGACAACAACATCAATATTATTGTTTAGCGCTTCTTCGGGGCAGTAATGAACATGCCAACCGCCGGCAATAGTATAAACACCTTGCTTATGGTAAAAATCGGCTAAGTAGAAAACGCGGTTTATAGTAGAAGTAAGCCCACAATAGAAACCGACAACTGAGGCGGGTTTTTCTGTCTGAAGGGCAATATGGTCGGGCACTCCTCTTTCATCGCGAGGACCCTTATAATTATTTTCGTCAATTACCTCTACTCTCCAACCCCAAACCTTATTGGCGACGGTTGCCACCATAATAAGACCTAAAGAAGTCATCCTTCTGGCGTAACGGCTAAAAATATTGACCTCGGGAAAAATCGGAACAATAAACCTGATTAAAGGCCAACTGTCTTTATTTTTCAATTTGACCATTTTTACCTCCTTTTTAAAGGACTGTTTTTATTCTAGTCGTTAAAACCAAGGGTTGTCAAACAAAAAATCGCCCCACGGGGCGACTTCATTTCTTTCCTATGGCATCTCGTAAGCCAAAAATTTCTAGACTATCCTTGATATCTTTACGGGATTTAAATTTCTCCAGGTTTTTGATAAAATTGTTGGCATTAATAGTTTTTAAAAAGCCGCGGCAAGCTAAGCATTGAAAATTATTTTTAGGGCAAACGGCGCCACAGCCAGCAAGCGTTATCGGACCAAAACAGATTTCTTTTTTGGCCAAAAAACAATCAATAGTTCCTTTCTTGGGGCACTCCGTGCAAACCGGGCTTTGGCGAATTTTCGGAATTTCCCCTTTGACCAATTTTTCGGAAAATCTCAAGAATTCTTCTCCGTTAATCGGGCAACCGGGGATAACAAAATCAACCTTAACGAAATTATCAATTTCTCTGATTTCCGGGCTAATAAACTTTTTAAAATTCTTATAGAGATAACGGAAAACTTTTACTTTCTGCTGATAGTTTTTTATTTCAGGAATTCCGCCAAAAGCCGCGCAATTTCCCATCGCAACTAAAATTTTTGATTCTTTTCTAATTTTTTTCAGCAGCCTTATATTTTCCTTTGTGATTGGATTCCCCTCCACAAAAGCAACATCAATTTTCGCCTTACTTTTAGCAAACGATTTGTCTTCAATTAGCGGAAAATCCACCAATTCCACTTTTTGTAAAAATTCAAAGAATTTTTCTCCCAAATCTAAAAGAACAAACTGACAGCCCTCGCAAGAAGTTAAAGAAAAAAAGGCGATTTTTGATTTTATTGTCATTATCTCACTTATTATATCACAAACGCTAAATTGCAAATATTAAAGAAATAGAAAAGCGGGAAAAGTATTAATTTCCCCGCTGATTTAAATAATCAAGAAGAGCCGTATCTATTTTTTTGAGCCACTCGGCTTGGCTTTCGGTAATAACTTCCCTTGCCTCTCCCCAATGGAAAGCAACGATGTCGTCTGCTCTTGCTTTTGCCAACAACCCCTTCTTTACGCGAATTTCTTGCGTTTCCCCTAGAGACAATTTTCCGTTTCGGTATACAAAAAGATTGGTTTCCAGAACTAAATCACCGCTCGCTGATTTTCTTTTTATTTTTCCAAATGAAATACGGCAGAGATTTAGATTAATAATTATTACTCCCCAACCGTAATGGGCCGAAAAAACCTCGGCGTCTTTTAAAATAGCAAAATTATGATGAGGCACCTCCGGAGATGAAAAAGCTTCTAAAAGATGGTTTCCAGTCCAGTATGCTCGAATTACTTCCATGGCAAAAGGATCTGAAATCCCGGTTTTTTGGGCAATTTGCAAATAGTGAGGATAAGGATTAAGTTGTTGCAGCGCTGCCCTTAGTTTTAAAAGCAAATCTTCGCCGTCGGCATTTAAAATCTTAACGACTAATTCAAAAATTTCTAATTCCTTCGCTTTCCTACAGGATCCATAGGAGTATAAGGCAGCCAAAATTTCGCCCTTCATTTTTATCTCCTTTCTTTTGTTAATGAACAAAAAAACAAAAAGAGCTGTTTGATTTATTATAGCTCTTTTTTGTGTCTTTAGATTTTATTATTTTATTGCGTCAGGAATCGCTTTGATTAAATCGGTTGCCGTAACAGATTCTTTTAATTTTTTGCTGGCCAATTCGCCGGCCAAACCGTTTATGTAAACTGCGGCTTGAGCCGCTTCAAAAACATTTATTCCCCGCGACATAAGAGCACCGGCAATGCCAGCCAAGGTATCGCCCATTCCCCCTTTTGTCATAAAACCACATCCTGTTGTGTTTAACGCAACTTCTTTCCCATCAGAAATTATATCTATTGCCCCTTTTAACAAAATCGTTGTTTTAAGCCGAGCCGCCTCTTCTTTAACTGTCCTTATTCTATCTTCTTGAGATAATTCATCAACTTTTTTATTTGTTAAGACATAAAATTCGTATAAATGGGGTGTAATCAAAAAGTTTTTTCCAGTTATTACTTCCGGTTTTTTAGCCACGGCATAAATAGCGTCGGCATCAATAACCACCGGAATTGAAATTTGAGAAAGATATTCCAAAATAACTTCTTGTGTTTCTTCAGACCTTCCCGCCCCGCCGCCAATAACTGCGGCGACTTTCTTTGGGCTTGCAATTTCTGCCGATTTTGTCTGGCTTAAAATAGTAGCCAAATCTTCTCTATCTAAATATTTTCCTATTAAAGGAAGGGCGGCTAAATTTGGGGAAAAAGAAGCAATAATATCTGCTGCCCTTTTGGGGGCCAAAATGCGAACCATATCTACTCCGCTGGCCCAAGCCGCCATAGCAGATAAAGCCGGGGAACCACTGTAAAAATCTGACCCGCCGATAACCAGCAAAAGCCCGTAATCATATTTTCGGGCTTCCCGCGGACGCGGCTTGTAAATACTTTTTAGAATACTTTTGGTAACTTCAATCATAGTGTTTTTAAATATTCTTTTAATTCATTACCGAATCTCGGATCTTTTAATGAAAAATAGAAAAAAGATTTTAGCCACTCTAATTTATTTCCGCATTCAAGCCAGTTTCCTTTAAATTCGTATCCATAAATCATTTTACCATCTTGAAGCATTTTATCCAACACCTCGGCTAAAATTATCTCCCCCTTTTTAGATGGGACGGCTTTTCTTAAATAATTGAAAACTTCAGGGGTTAAAATATACTTTCCGCAAATCCCCAAATCAGACGGCGCTTGAGATGGCTCCGGTTTTTCTATAATTTTTTTTATTTTATAAAGACGATTCGCGATTTTTTCCACCGCCACTACGCCGTAGGAAGGAATTTTTTCTTTCGGCAGCTTTTTTAAGGCAATAACAGGACATTGGCAAGTTTTAAAAATTTTAATTAACTGCAGTAACGCCGGTTCGTCTCCGTCTACAATATCGTCGCCGAATAAAACCCCCACCGCCTCCTGCCCAATAAACTTAGCCGCTTGTAGAATCGCGTGGCCGTCGCCCAGCGGTTTCTTTTGCGCGGCCAGGGAGATAGATATGTCTTTTATGCTCTCTTCAAATAACTTAAGCTCTCTCAAAAGATTGTCTTTTTTTCTTTTTTTTAAGATTTTTTCTATTTCTTCAGATTTTTTGAAATAGTTTAAAACTGCTTTTTTGCTTGAGTTAAGAACAAAAACTATTTGGGAAATTCCCGACTTCTTTGCTTCTTCCACCAAGTAATGAACAGTCGGCTTATCTACTAAAGGAAAAAGTTCTTTCGGTAAAACCTTAGATAGGGGCAAAAATCTCGTGCCAAGGCCGGCTATAGGTAAAATAACTTTACTTACTTCGCTATTATCGCTTTTTTGATTCATATATTATTGTCAATAAATTAGGTTAGTTTTTTTGATGAACGACGTAAAAATGCTGGAATTTCCCATTCGTTCTCTTCAACCAGTTTTTTACTTTCCTCCAGTTCTTCGGCTTTCTTGATTTCCAAGGCGCTTCTCCTAATTTCCTGTTTTTTAGTTTCTTTTTTAGAAACCGTTTTCTGTATAATACCCTTCTTCTTTTTTGCGGGCACTAGCGCTATTTTTTTCTTACCCTTGGGGCTTTGGACATTTTTCTTCTTGATTAAAATCGCCCTACCCGTTTTTATTTTTTGGAGCTTCTTTTCGTCTCCGGTAACAAGTAGAGTAACCTGTATTTTATTTTTGTGCTTTGAGTTTTTTGAAATACCGAAAATAATCTTTGCCCGCGGATTCAATTCAGCAATGACTATCCCTATTTTTTCAACCTCCGACATTAAGAGATTTGAACCGCCAGAGATATTAAACAAAATTTTTTCCGCAGCCAAGTTGTAGTTATACAAAGGATTCCGCAGAATATTTTTTATTATCTCCTCAATTTTGTTTTTCCCGTCTGCCTCAAAAGTATTAAGAAAAGCTAACTTTCCTTTACCTTTTAAAACCGTCCTAATATCGGCGAAATCAATGTTTATTAACCCTGGGTTGTAAATTATTTCAATCAGGCTTTCCAAAGATTTAATCAACCCCTTATTGACGATTGAAAGAGCTTCGGCGATGGGGGTTTTGTCGTTGATTATTTTAAAAATTCTCTCATTGGGAATGGTGATAGAAGCATTTAAGGAATCTTTCAGCAGTTTTAAAGAATTAACCGCAATTTTATATTTTTTTTCGCCTTCAAATCTAAAAGGAAGCGTAAAAATTCCTAAGGTAATGTTTTTTGACTGCTGGGCAGCTTCGCTAAAAACAGGAGTTGCTCCCGAACCCACGCCTCCGCCAAGACAAGAAATTAAAATAGAAATATCTTGGTCTTTAAAAAGTTTAGTGACTTTATCTTTTTCCTTCTGAATAGCTTCTTTGGCTAAATCCGGATTCATTCCAGTTCCTAGCCCCTGGGTTAAATTTTGACCGAAATAAAAAGGTTTAACGTTTTTACTTTTTTTAAAAGATCGGATATCCGTGTCTGCAACAATAAAACTGCACCTTTTTAAAGATTTTGCAATTTCAGAAACAATAGAACCCGCCCCTCCGCCGATTCCAACAACCCTAATTCTTGTTTTTGGATAAATCCCTTCAAAAGAGGGTTTTCTAACCGCTGATCTTTTGGTTTTTTTCATAACCATTAATTTAGTTTACTCTAATCTTAACTTATTGACAAGACTTTTGGGGTCTGTATAATGAGAATATCCAGTCGCACCTTCCACTTGTTAGTTGGGCGTCGGACATCCGTCGGCGTCGAAGGAAGCAGTACACGGCAAAGCGTGTAGATGGGTTCAACCTCTACCGAGGGTCTACACCACTCCAGGGGGTGAGTTGTTTACTCACCACCAGAGTCAACCGGAACCAAAACAGAGGGGGCATCAGCCGACTGCAATCTGAGTCCGAGGCGGACAAACCCTTCTGGGCGTCTAACTAACAAGTATCTTTCGTAAGGACCCTATTTACTAGGGTCCTCCTTTTTTTAGAAACAAAAAGGCACGAGCTTTATTCGGTTTAAACTCGTGCTTTGTAATTTCCGATCAAGAAAATTTAATATCTATCTTTAGAGGTTTCAGCGTCCTTAAAATATCTTTCTCGGGAAAACCATAAGGCAGAGATATTTGGAGAAATGAACCGTTATTATCGCCGATTTGCGGCGGATAAACAGCAATCCCAATTTGTCCGACATAGGGTTTACTTCTCAACAAGGCAAAAATTCTCTCCCTTAATCCTTCCCCTTTTTCTTGAGGTAATCCGTGAATTGCTATACTTATCATCCTTCCTCCCTTCTTTGTTCTTAGTAAATTGTGAAAGTTCTAATATTAAATCTTCTTAGTGAATATCGCCATATCAAACCATCTTCTCGTGCCCTTGCTTTTTACTTTCTTGACGCTTTTTAATTTAAACCCCATTTTTTTATAAAATACCCTGGTTCTCTCATAGGGTTCGTATTCAACCGATTCCGCTAATGTTTCCACTCTTAACTCTTGTGCCCTCAATTTTTTTACTTCTTTTTCCAAAAAATTTATTAATTTTGTGCCAATTTTCTTTCTATGAAACTTTGGGTCTACGCCCATCCAGCTAATATCTATAGTTCCTTCTTTAGACGTATATGTTATAAATCCGCAAATTTCCCCTTTTTCTTCGGCAATAAATCCTTTATGGATTTTTAAGTCCAGGGGGATAGATTTATTAATAGCAAATTTATCAAACCATTTTGGGTGGAGCTTCTTAGCAACCCCCATTATTTTATTAAAATCTTTTTCTGTAATCTTCCTTATTTTCATAATAATTCCACTCTGCATAATTTATATATAATTGTCAAATCGGTGGACGCAAACAAAAACCCGAGAAAACCAGTCTCGAATTTTAAATATTTAATTGGCTGCGGGGCCAGGGATCGAACCTGGAATCTTCTGGTCCAAAGCCAGACGTGTTACCGATTCCACCACCCCGCAATATAAGTAAAATGTTAGTCTTTTGGATTTATTATGTCAATTATCGCCAACTCTAACGGTAGTTGCGGCAGGGGCGAATATTTCATTTTGTTCTCGGCGTCAATAAAAAGCCCTATCATTTTTTGGAGATCACTCTCTCTAAAATTTGCGGTTTGGGCGCTGATCTTTTCAATTTCTTTCTCCGACAAACCCGAGGTTTCTAAGTCTAACAGCTCCGGACTAATTTTAAAAAGCAAAGACTGACGCAAATAATAAATCAAAGATTTCGCAAATTCTTGCAGGTCGGCTCCCCCATCTGCTATTTTATTCAAGTAAGAAATAGCCTCTTTTGCGTTTTTGGCGACGATAAAATCAATAAGTTTTGAAATTTGCTCAACTTCAACAATTCCCAGCAGGCTTTTAAGGTCGCCGGTTTTTATGGAAGCGGTTTTACCGCAAAAACTGATGCATTCATCCATCAAACTTTCGGCGTCGCGGAAAGAACCGCGGGAATTTAAGGCAATCAAAGACAGGGCGGATTTTTCAAACCGAATATTTTCTTTTTTTGAAATAAATTCTAGTTTTCTAATAATTTCCGGAATCTGTAATCTTTTGAAGTCAAAACGCTGGCAGCGGGAAATTATGGTCGGAATCATTTTATGAATTTCTGTGGTTGCCAGAATAAAAATGGCGTGGGCAGGGGGTTCTTCAAGGGTTTTCAATAGCGCGTTAGCGGCGTCTTTACTCAACTGATGACATTCGTCAATTATAAAAACTTTGTATTTTGATTTTACAGGAGCGAAACGAATTCCGTCGCGCAATTCTCTTATATCGTCAATCCCGCGATGGGAAGCGGCGTCAATTTCAATTAAATCTATGGCCCTGCCTTCCATAATCTCCAGGCAGGAGGAGCATTTATTACAAGGTTCAAAGGAGTTTTGATTCTCGCAGTTCACGGCTTTGGCAAAAACGCGAGCCACCGTGGTTTTTCCACTCCCTTTTGGGCCAGAAAACAAATAGGCGTGGGAAATCGTTTTTGACAAAAGCGCATTGGTTAAAGTCCTGACCACGTGTTCCTGACCTATAACTTCAGAGAATGTCTGGGGCCTATATTTCCTGTATAAAACAAGATTAGTTTTCATAATCAATTGAATAGAATTATTTAATCTTACCTTTTAGAAAATTTTAAATCAAGATTTACAATTTGCCTTATCTTTAATAAAATGAAGTAAGATAGTATTATACATGGTTTACAAAAAATTACAGAAATTTTTAGAAAAAATAGATCATTGGCGGGACAGACTTCTTTTCCCGTTAATAAAAAAATACTGGCCGCGTTTTATCGCCCCCAACCACCTATCAAGCTTAAGAATTGGCATTGGCATATTTTTGGGTATTCTTTTATATTACGGTTATAGAAATAAGGTCCTGATTGTTCTGCTTTTTGTCTTTGCTCTTCTGTTAGACCTTTTTGACGGCTCGGTTGCGAGGGCCCTGAATAAAAAAACCCAGATCGGCGCTTTTATTGATCCCCTGGGCGACAAAATTTTAATTATCCCCATTGCAATTTACAGCCTGCTTAAATACCATAAATGGCTGCTTTTATTTGTTCTTTTGCCGGAAATTATCAATGTTATTCTAGCTATTTATTTTCAGACCAGGGAGATATTCCATGAATCAAATATTTTCGGCAAAACAAAAATGGTCCTGCAGTCTTTCGCTTTCGGAATAATTTTAATAACCTGGCCAAATCGCCCTTCTGATTTTTCCGTCGCGATTCTTTTAATATCGGTTATTTTCGGGATTTTAAGCTTCTCCCTTAAATGGGCTGATTCAGCTCAAAAAATAAAAAATGCTAAAAATTTATAATACTCTAACGCGGAAAAAAGAGGTTTTTAAACCGATAAAAAACAAAAAAATCGGGCTTTACACTTGCGGCCCGACTGTTTACGATTATGACCATTTAGGACACGCTTGGAATTATACCCAAGCGGATGTTTTACGCCGCGTCTTGGAATACGACGGCTATAAAGTAAAACACGTAATGAATATCACGGACGTCGGCCATTTAACCAGCGACGCAGATGAGGGCGAGGATAAAATGGAAAAAAGCGCCAGAGAGAAAAAGAAAACTGTTTGGGAAATCGCAGATTATTTCACAAAAATTTATTTTCAAAACCGGCAAAAATTAAACTTGCTGGAACCTCATATTGTCTGCAAAGCCACCGATCATATTTCAGAAATGATAAAACTGATTAGAAAATTATTAAAGAAGGGATACGCCTATAAAATTAATGATGGAATTTATTTTGATGTCAAAAAATTTCCAAAATATGGACGTCTTTCCGGTAATACCTTAAGGAAGTTAAAGGCAGGGGCAAGAATTGAGATTAACCCTCAAAAACATCATCCCGCCGACTTCGCTCTTTGGAAATTCAGCCCCAAAGGCGCTAAGCGCCAAATGGAGTGGCTGTCGCCCTGGGGGGTAGGTTTTCCTGGCTGGCATATTGAATGTTCGGCAATGAGTATAAAGTATTTGGGCGAAAGCTTTGATATTCATACTGGCGGTGAAGATAATATTTTTCCCCATCACGAATCGGAGATTGCCCAGTCGGAAGCGGCAACCGGAAAGAAATTTGTAAATTACTGGTTTCACCCCAGATTTTTAAAGATTGAGGGCGAAAAAATGAGTAAATCTTTAAAGAATTTTTATACCCTCGCCGATATTGAAAAAAGAGGGATTTCGCCATTAGCCCTTAGGTATCTTTTTTTGACCGGCCATTACCGTTCACAGTTTAATTTTACTTGGGATGGTTTAAATGCCGCCCAATCCGCCCTGTATAAGCTTTATGAAAACACTTCTCTTTTAAAAACCAGTTCGGGGAAAGTTGATAAAAATTATAAAGCTAAATTTTTACAAGCCCTTAACGACGATTTAAATATGCCAAAAGCTATCAGTATTGTTTGGCAGTTAATTAAAGACAAAAAAATTAACGAAGGAGATAAAAGAAAAACTTTGTTGGATTTTGATAAAGTGCTCGGCTTAAATTTGGCTAAGATTAAAAAAGTCATAATTCCTCCTCGGGTTAAAAAACTAATCGCTCAAAGAGAGACTTTTAGAAAACGACAGAATTGGAAAGCAGCCGATGAAGTCAGAATAGAAATTCAGAAATTGGGCTATCGTCTTGAGGATACAAAAGAAGGACCGAGAATCACAGCAATTAACCGTTGACCAGAGTAAAGTAAAAAAAGAAGCCCGCAGCAGAGCCTGCGGGCTTTTGGATTGATTAAGAGGAGGCAAACGCAACCTCGGCGGCTAATTCGCAGCAAAGTTCTCTTGTGTCAGGATGTTTGACGCCAAGGTTGGTCAAGGTACAGATAACGTTTTTTGTGCCGCATTCTTTGGCGGCCGTAATGAGAAACTGAATGCATTCCTGTTTTTTTTCTAGTAAAGCCAAGATTCGCATAACCAACACGTAAACAACGTGGCAACATTTCTTTTTCCCGTTTTTCCCGTTTATTGCTTTCTCAAAAATTTC
Organism: uncultured Candidatus Saccharibacteria bacterium; assembly: GCA_964505465.1. Taxonomy (GTDB): domain Bacteria; phylum Patescibacteriota; class Minisyncoccia; order Minisyncoccales; family Staskawiczbacteraceae; genus CAZDIG01. The sequence goes on along the minus strand of CAZDIG010000011.1, from coordinate 1,838 downwards.
GGCGGTTGCGCCGTCTTCGGGCAGGTGCGAATACCTGAACCCATCAACAAAGTTGCCAGTTACTAGCGTCATCGTCCTTCCCCCATCAAAATGCCAAATGGGAAACCGACCGCCAAATAACCCAACGAAGTTCCCTCGCCTCCTTCCCTTTAAATTAGAAAAGTGCTCTGGATATTATGTTTATTATACATCCTATCCACAATTTTTCAAGGTTTTTACAAAAAATTAGTCCTTGTCAAAGCTTATCGTTTCTGATATTCTGATATATAGAATTTAATGGCAAATAATATTAATAGAAAAACGGAGTTGCCGGACAAACTCCCGCCTCAAAATGTAGAGGCGGAGCAAAGCCTGCTTGGCTGTTTGATGATTGATAAAAACGCCATAATTAAAGTGGCTGATTTTGTTGGCGCAGACGATTTTTATAAAGATAACCATCGCGAAATTTACCAGGCTATGATTGAACTCTACGAGAAAAGGGAACCAATTGATATTCTTTCTCTCACTGCTCGGCTTAGAGAAAAGGATAAACTAGAAGAAGTTGGCGGTTCAAGTTATTTAACAACGCTGATAAATTTTGTGCCAACCGCCACCCACGTTTTGAATTATGGCAAAATAGTCCGTCAGAAAAAAATCTTAAGAGAGTTAATTGACGCATCTCATGAAATAGGACTGATGGCTTATAACGAATCTGAAGATGTTGACATTGTTTTAGATAAAGCGGAAAAAAGAATATTCGGTATCGGCGAGAGGTCTTTAACCCAGGATTTCGTGGCGGTAAAAGATGCTTTAGAAAGTACTTTTGAAAGACTTGACCATCTTTCTAAACACCCAGGCAGTTTAAGAGGGCTTCCTACCGGATTTAAAGCTTTAGATAATATTTTAGCCGGTTTTCAAAAATCGGATCTTATAATTTTAGCCTCCAGGCCCTCAATGGGAAAAAGCTCGTTGGCTTTGGATATCGCCCGCCATGTGGCTGTTTTTGAAAAACAGCCCGTCGGTATCTTTAGTTTAGAGATGTCAAGAGATCAGATAGTTGACCGTTTGCTCGCCGCTCAAGCTAACATTGACCTCTGGAGACTAAGAACAGGAAGACTTTCTGAAGACGGCGAAAATAACGACTTTGTGAGAATTCAGCAAGCAATGGGTTTTCTGTCAGAAGCGCCGATTTATATTGATGATTTATATTCATCTAACCCTTTACAGATGAGGGCTATGGCAAGACGCCTTCAAGCAAATAAAGGGATCGGGCTTCTTATCGTTGATTATTTGCAATTAATGGATCCCTCTAACCCATATCAAAACGCGGTCCAGCAGGTGACAGAAAGTTCAAGGGCGCTTAAATTACTGGCTAAGGAGCTCAATATACCGATTTTAGTTATTTCTCAACTATCAAGAGCTGTTGAGCAAAGAACGCCGCAGATTCCGAGACTTGCCGATCTACGAGAATCCGGAGCAATTGAACAGGACGCGGATGTGGTTTTATTTATTTATCGGGAGGATAGGTACATTACCGATACAACTAAAAAGAATATCGCGGAGATTATTATCGCAAAACACAGAAACGGCCCATTAGGAAAAGTGGACCTATATTTTGATGAGCAACACGTCAGCTTCAAAAACTTAGAAAAAGATTACCAGGAATAAATGCAGCCGAAATCTATTCAAAAGTTAATTGAGTTATTCGTTAAATTCCCAACGGTTGGTCCTCGGACCGCCGCCCGTTTTGTTTCTCATCTATTACAACTACCAAAAGAAAAAACTGAGGAACTGATGTCGGCTATCAAAAACCTAAAAGAACAGATAAAATTTTGTTCTTTTTGTTTTAATCCCTTTGA
>CAZDIG010000010.1:1281-15411 GCA_964505465.1 uncultured Candidatus Saccharibacteria bacterium | reverse complement strand
CAAGGAAAGACGAAATTCCCGTTATTGAAGAGGATTATGAACCGCCATCTCCTCCTAAAGAAACTCCCTCCGACAAAAAAGAATCCCCAGAAGAAGAGATCGACGTTAAAGATATACCATTTTAAATTTCTAACTTACAATCAATTGTCACTAAATATGACTTGTTATTTTTGCCAAAAAAATGTGAAGGAGATTGATTTTAAAGATGCGGAGCTGCTCAGAAGGTTTGTTTCCGGACTCTATAAAATAAGAGGGAGAGAAAAAACCGGTCTCTGCGCCCGCCACCAAAGGAAAGTGTCAAAAGGAATTAAGAGAGCCAGAGAAATGGGCTTGCTTCCCTATACTCCAAAATAGCTTATATCTTTAGTAAAACAAAAAACAGCGCGAAAGTCGGCTGTTTTTTTTATTGGTTAAATATTATTGGTTAGAAATTTGTTCTATTATCTGTTTTTTTATTTCTTTTAACGTTTCTGGGTTTTCTTTTAGAAAATTCTTTGCTCCTTCCACTCCTTGACCTAATTTTTTGCTCCCAAACTGATACCAGCTTCCTACCTGTTTAATAATTTCTCCTTTCATAGCCGTTTTGATGATATCCCCTATCCTGGAAATTCCTTCATTGTAATAGATATCAAATTCGGCGGTTTTAAAGGGCGCGGCCACCTTGTTCTTCACTATTTTAGCTCTAACTCGATTACCGATAATTTCATCTCCGTGTTTAATTTGGGCCGTTCGCTGGAGATGAATCCTTACCGATGCGTAGAATTTAAGCGCCAAGCCGCCCGGCGTGGTTTCGGGATTGCCAAAGATAATACCGATTTTCATTCTGGTTTGGTTGAGAAAAATTACTATTGTTTTGGTTTTTGAGATAACGCCCGATAATTTCCTAAGCGCTTGACTCATTAATCTTGCCTGGAGCCCAATGTGTTGATCTCCGATTTCTCCCTCAATCTCTATTTTAGGGGTCAAGGCGGCAACCGAATCAATAACAATCACGTCAACACTTCCGGAACGCACCAAAGACTCAACAATTTGCAGGGCTTGTTCTCCAGAATCTGGTTGAGAAATTAAAAGCTCTTCAATATTTACTCCGATTCTCTTGGCATAATCCGGGTCCATAGCGTGTTCTGCGTCAACAAAGGCGCCGATGCCACCCTTCCTTTGGGCTTCGGCCATAATATGCAAAGCCAAAGTTGTTTTGCCGCTTGCTTCCGGCCCAAAAATCTCAATAACTCTCCCTCTTGGCACTCCCCCCACCCCCAAGGCCGCGTCTAGAGAAATAGAACCAGTAGAGACTGTATCAATATCAACGGCTCTTATCTCCTTTAATTTCATAATAGAGCCTTCGCCAAACTTCTGTTTTATATCGTCTAAGACTTCAGTTAAATTATCAGTCTTTTCTTTTTTCTGGTCTTTTTGTTTTGCCATAATTTATAGTTTTATTTTAATAAAAATTAAGGGATATATAATTATACCTTCTGCCATTCCTCTTCTTCGTTTTGATTTTCGCTATTTTCCCCCTTCCCGTTGAAATAAATCTCTCTCGGCTTTGCCCCCTCTCCGGGCCCCACCACCCTCCTTTCTTCAAGTATATCAATAAGTCGCGCCGCTCTTGCATATCCAATTCTCAATCTCCTTTGAAGCAACGAAGCCGACGCTTTTTGGGCCTCAATAACCACTTTTTTCGCTTCCTTATATAAAGGATCTTCTCCCTCAAAAAACGTTTCTGTTTTTTCTCCGGGCTTATCAATAAACTCTTTTATGCTTTGAGAAATAACTGAATAAGTTTCTGTGATCGCTTGTTCTTCTTTGATAAAATCAATAACTTTTTTGACTTCTTTTTCTGAAATATATGCGCTTTGGATTCTTCTCGGCCGAATGGTTTTAGCAGAAATAAACAACATATCTCCTCGGCCCAATAATTTTTCTGCGCCAGCCGCGTCTAAAACAGTCCGCGAGTCAACCTGAGAAGCCACTTGGAAAGTAATACGGGAAGTAATGTTTGCCTTAATAAGTCCTGTAATTACCTCCACCGACGGCCTCTGGGTGGCAAGGACCAAATGAATGCCGGTGGCCCTAGCCATTTGGGCTAATCTTACAATCCCCACCTCTATTTCCCGCCCCCTTGCCGCCATTAAGTCCGCCAACTCGTCAATAATCAAAACAATATAAGGCATTGTGGCCCCCGAATTAACAACCTGCTTTATTTTATTATAGGCTAAAATATCTCTCGCCGGCATTGCGGAAAACACTTCAAACCTTCTTTCCATCTCTTTTATCAGCCACTGTAAGGCATAAACAGCTTTTTGCGGCTCGTGAATTACCGGGCAAAGAAGATGGGGCAAATGATTGTAAATTTGGAACTCCACTCTTTTAGGATCAATTAAAACAAACTTTATGTCTTCCGGCGTGTTTTGATAAAGAAGGCCTAAAATCAAATTGTTTAAAAATATGGTTTTTCCGGTTCCGGTGGAGCCAGCCACCAATAAGTGCGGCATTTCGGATAAGTCGGCGTACATCGGATTACCAGAAACATCGCGGCCCAAACAAATTGAAAGCGGCGAGGCGTTTTTCTGAAAATCGGGGCTGGCTATTAAATTGGCAATTCGCACATAACTTCTCACTTTATTCGGCACCTCAATCCCAACTAAAGACTTGCCCGGAATAGGGGCTTCTATCCTAATTGGATGGGCGGCTAGGGCGAGGGCTAAATTATTTGACAGAGTAGTGATTTTTGATAATTTCACGCCTTCTGCTGGTTTTATTGCGTACTGGGTAACAGTGGGCCCGATATTTACCTCTGCCATTTCAATAGGAATTCCAAAATTTTCCAGCGTCCTTTTAATCAACATTGAGTTTTGTTTGATGTCGCCGCTGGTTGGACTCCCTTCTTCTCTTTCCAATAACTCTATGGGCGGTAATTTATACTTTCCCTTAAATCCCTGGGGTATTCCTTTTATTTTAGCTTTTTCCTCTGGTTTAACCATTCTATAAGAAGTTTTCTGAAGACCCTCTACCTTAGGCGTTACTTCGTTTATTTTGATAACCTTTTTACCCATTTGAGAGAATAATGGCGTTTTTTCTTTCTCTTTTTCTTCTCTTTCTTTAATCTTCTCTTCAATTAGAAATTGGAGAAATATAAAGAGACCGATAACAACAATGGTCCCAAATATGATATTGGTGATTAAAAATCCAAATAAATTAAGAAGGGTTTTCGCAATCAGAAAACCAAACCATCCTCCTTGTTTTTGGATTGAATTTTGGGCGCCGAGAACTCCCGCAATCCCAATAGTCAGAATAAAAATTCCCAAGAGTACTGGCAGAATTTTTCCTTTATGTTTAGGGTTTAGAAACAAAAAACCCGCCAAAATGAGGAGTAGCGGTATAGAATAAATTGTTTTCCCAATCAAAAAGTTAAAACTTGCGAAAATTAATTTCCCAGCCGAGCCCGCTAAACTGAAAAATGAGCAGAGAAAGATTATCGCAACCAAAAACATTAAAATACCTTCAATTCTTCTTTTTGTAAGAAGAGTTAGAATTTGCTCTTTTTCCGTTTTTTGGTTGTCTTTATTCTCTAATTTATTCTTGATCCAAGAAAAGGGGAGAAAAATTTTCTTGTTTTTCTTCTTAGCCATACTCTAATTATAACGCTTATGGCTTCTTAAAACCAGTGCCCACGGGAATGAGTTTTCCGATAATCACATTCTCTTTCAACCCCTGTAGTTTATCTTCTTTTCCTTCAATTGCAGCTTTTATTAATACTCGCGATGTTTGCTGGAAGGAAGCTGCCGATAAAAAGCTATCCGAGGTAAGGGCTATATCAGAAATGCCAAACAGCATTTGTTGGGCTACAGGTGGTTGTTTTTTTGCTTTTTTCAGTCTAAGAATTTCTTCTAAGAACCTGCCCTTTTCAACAACCTCCCCTTCAGACCAAAGACTGTCGCCGGATTCTTTAATTCTTAGCCGAGAAAACATCTTTTTAATTATAATCTCAACGTGCTTGTCGTGAATATCTACTCCCTGAGAAGAGTAAATTCTTTGGATTTCTTTAAGAATATATCTTTCAGTTTCTTCTTTGCTGGCTAATTTATATAATTTCTTTAAATCTAAACTTCCTTCAAAAATTGGCTGACCCTTTTTAACTTGCTCTCCTTTCTGCACCAAAATCGCAACTCTTGCCGGAATTTTATATTCAAGGATTTCTTTTTTGGAAGATTTTTTAGAGTCGGGCGCGAGTTTTACGATTCTTTTTTCTTCGTCTACTTCTATAACTTTCCCCTCTACTGTTACCATTTGTGCTTCTCCTTTTGGCGGCCGCGCCTCAAAAACTTCTTCCACCCTAGGAAGACCCTGTGTAATATCTCCTCCTCCCGCCACTCCTCCTAAATGAAAGGTTCTTAGGGTAAGCTGAGTGCCGGGCTCTCCGATTGATTGGGCGGCGATTACTCCAACTGCCTCCCCTAAATTCACTAACCTATTCCTTCCCAGATCCCACCCATAACATCTCTGGCAGATTCCTCTTATTGACTTGCAACTCAAAGGAGAACGAATTTGTACCTTTTCAATTCCTTCTTTTTCTATTAAAGCTACTTTCTGCCAATCAATGATTTCTCCTTTTTTAACCAAGATCTTGTCTCCGGCTTTTATGTCTTCTAAACAAACTCTACCCAAAATTTTAAATAAGAAATCTTGTTCAATCGGATCGCTGTCCTTTTTAAAAACGGTTATCCCTTTTTTATCACCGCAATCTTCCTCGTTGATTATTACATCGTGAGCGACGTCAACTAACCTTCGGGTTAAATACCCCGCGGTAGAAGTTCTTAAGGCAGTGTCGGCCGTTCCTTTTCTCGCGCCATGAGTTGAAATAAAGTACTCCAAAACGTTGAATCCTTCTTTATAGGAGCTCTTGATTGGCAACTCAATTATCTCGCCCGCGGGGTTACTGACAAGACCTTTCATGCCAGCCATCTGTAAGGGTTGAATCCAAGAACCTCTGGATCCTGATTCAACAATTGTGATCACCGAACCATCATTCGGCAGGGTCTCTTTTAATAGCTTCTCAACTTTTGATTTAACGCCCTGCCAAATCAAGATTTTCTGGGCTGTTTTTTCTTCTTTAGAAAGTAACCCTTTCTTGAAATAGTTATCAATTACCTCCACTTGTTTTTCAGCCTCTTTAATCAGTTTTTCTTTCTCTGGAGGGACAATTAAATCATCCATCCCCCAACTTATTCCTGATAAGGTAGAATATTCAAACCCTAAATCTTTGATTCCGTCTAAAATTATTTCAAATTGTTCGTTCGGATATTTTTCAATGAGACTGCTGATTAGTCTTTTGATTCCTTTGGCATCCACAAGAGAGTTAATATAAGGATAGTCCTCTGGGAGGACTGTGTTAAAAATAATTCTTCCTACACTCGTTTCAACTAATTTTTGAGATTTTGATTTTGGTTCTGGAATTTTAATTTTTTCTCTTAAATTTAAGAACCCGTATTCGTAGGCGGTAATTGCTTCTGAGGGACTGGAGAATATCTTTTCTTTCTTATCCCCTTTATTTTTTTCTCCCGACGTTGGCGAATCTGTCATTTTCGTAAGGTAATAACACCCTAAAGCAACATCTCTGAACGGACCAATAATGGGAAGCCCCGTAGCTGGCCTTAAAAGGTTCAGAGATGACAACATAATCTCTCTCGCTTCTTTTTGCGCTTCTTCCGATAAAGGAAGATAAACTGCCATTTGGTCTCCGTCGAAATCGGCATTAAAAGCCTCGCAAACCAAAGGATAAACTCTGATTGTTTCGCCTTCTACTAAAACGGGTTGGAAGGCTTGAATTCCTAATCTGTGTAGGGTCGGGGCGCGGTTTAGCAACACGAGCCTGCCTTTAACTACCTCTTCTAAGATTGCCCAAATTTCCGGCCCCTTCTCTTCAATCAGCCTCGTTGCTCCCCGAATATTATAAGCTAATTCTTTATCTAAAATGTTTTTAATTACAAAAGGTTTAAAAATCTCCAAAGCCATTGCTTTTGGCAAACCGCATTGATAAAGCCTTAATTCGGGCCCTACCGTAATGACTGATCTGCCGGAGTAATCAACTCTTTTACCTAATAGATTCTGGCGGAATCTACCTTGCTTTCCTTCAATCATATCCGCTAAAGATTTCAAAAGCCGTTTTCCGCCGGTTGTAGCGGTCGTTGTTACTCCTTTTCTCATCTCATTATCAATTAAGGCGTCAACAGCTTCCTGGAGCATTCTTTTCTCGTTTCTGACAATTACGTCTGGAGCTAAAATTTCCAAGAGATACTTTAAACGGTTATTCCTGTTTATTACTCTTCGGTAGAGGTCGTTAAGGTCCGAGGAGGCGTATCTCCCGCCATCCAATTGGACCATCGGCCTTAGGTCGGGAGGTAAAATCGGCAATGTCGTCAAAAACATCCATTCCGGCCTAATTTTTGCCCCATTTAAACCCTGAACAAACTTTAATCTCCTTAAAACCCTTTTTTTGTTTATAGAAATAGTGTTTTGGACTTCTTTTTTTAGGTCTTCTTCCAACTTTTTTAAATCAATCTGTTCAAAAATCTTTCTGACCGTTTCTGCGCCAGTGCCGGCTTCAAAAATCTCTCCGTATTTTAGCGATAAATCCCGGAAGGCCACTTCGGTTAGGATTTTAAGAGGTTTTATTTCAAATAATTCTGTGATAGCTCTTTCTCTGGCTTGTTTTAATTCTTGTTTTTTCGCTTTTGCTTTTTCTTTTTTGAACTTTGTCTTAAATTCTTTCTCTATGTCTTCAAATATTTTTTTCTTGGCCGTTTTGTCAACCTTAGTAACGATATAATTGGAGAAGTAAATGACTTTCTCTAATTGCTGCGAAGGTTTGTCCAAAATCATTCCGATTCTTGATGGAACGCCTCTTAGAAACCAAATATGGGAGACGGGGGTGGCTAAACGAATATGCCCCATCCTTTCTCTTCTAACTTGGGAGGTGGTCACCTCCACTCCGCATCTGTCGCAGACCACTCCTTTATATCTAATCCTTTTATATTTTCCGCAGGCGCATTCATAATCTTTTTCCGGGCCAAAAATTTTCTCGCAAAACAAGCCATCTTTTTCCGGTTTTTGCGTCCGGTAATTGATGGTTTCGGGTTTAGTCACTTCTCCGTGGCTCCAGGATAAAATCTCTTCCGGAGAAGCAAGTTTTATTCTTATTGATTCTAAATCCGCTACTCGCATAGATTATGTATAATTTATTTTTCCCCGCAGTAGAAATTTGACAACCGCTTTGCGAAGCGTTAGATATAATAGTCAAATTTCACTACGGGGCTAATCCAGTAGAGAATTTTGGCTTATTTATAAAACCAGATTTTTCCGAAGAAAAATACTGCCAAAATTCTTCTACTGGGCTTCTCTTATTTTTTCTTTTATTTCAACAGACAACGACAAAGATTTTAACTCGTTGATTAATAGATTGAAAGAAGCGGGAATATTAGGATTTTTTATTGGATCCCCTTTTAAAATCGCTTCGTAAAGCGATGCTCTCCCTTGGATATCGTCAGATTTTATAGTCAGCATTTCCTGAAGCGTATGGGCCGCCCCATAACCCTCCAGAGCCCAAACTTCCATTTCTCCGAACCTCTGACCGCCAAATTGTGCCTTGCCCCCCAACGGCTGTTGAGTGATTAATGAATAAGGACCAATAGATCTGGCGTGAACCTTGTCGTCAACCATATGGATAAGTTTCATCATATACATATATCCTACTGTTATTGGTCGCGGAAAAGGAAGACCCGTTCTTCCATCATACAAAGTTACCTGGCCAGATTCGGGAAGACCGGCTTTTTGCAACTCTTTTTTAATATCATCTTCGTGGGCACCCAAGAGAGACGGCGAAATTGCCAAATATCCCAGTTTTTTAGCCGCCCAGCCAAGATGAGTTTCAAGAATTTGCCCGATATTCATTCTGGAAGTAACGGAAAGAGGACTTAAAACAATGTCAACCGGCGTTCCGTCTTCTAAAAACGGCAATTCTTCCGCCGGCAAGATTCTGGCAATTACTCCTTTGTTGCCATGACGACCAGTAAGTTTGTCGCCTACTTTCACTTTTCTAACCTCTGCCACCTCAACCTGAATTCTTTTTATTACTCCCGGATCTAAACTATAACCTGCGTCTCGGGAAAAGACTTTAATGTTAATCACCTTTCCCTTCTTCCCATGCTCCACCCTTAAAGAAGTATCTTTAACGTCTTTCGCTTTCTCCCCAAAAACAGCCCTTAACAGTCTTTCTTCGGGAGTCAGTTCGGCTTCTCCTTTTGGAGAAATTTTTCCAACTAAAATATCGCCTGGCTCTACCTCGGCTCCAATTCTAATAATTCCCTCTTCATCTAAATCTTTTAATTTTTCTTCTCCAACATTGGGAATATCATAGGTGGTCACTTCGGGACCTAATTTTGTCTCCCGCATATCGCAAAGGAAATTCTCAATATGCACAGAAGTGAATAAATCTTCTTTAACTAGCCTGTCCGAAATAACAATTGCATCTTCAAAGTTCCCCCCTCTTAGTGGCATAAATGCCACCAAAATATTTTTACCCAAAGCCAGTCTCCCCTCGGAAATAGCCGCCCCATCAGCAACAACATCCCCTTTTTTAATCACATCGCCTTTATTTACTGTTGGTTTTTGATGAAAACAAGTATATTGATTAGTCCTTACAAAAGTTTGAAGTTCATATATTTTTTCTTCCTTTTTTTTCTTAGCCCCCTCCGATCCTTTAGTTGTAATTGTAATATGATTAGCATCTACTTCTTTAACGACGCCATCTTCTTCGGCCAGTATCACTTGTCCGGAATCACGGGCAATGTTCCTCTCCATACCCGTCCCAATAATAGGCGGTTCGGGATTAATTAATGGCACCGCTTGCCGCTGCATATTTGAACCCATCAGGGCTCTGGCGGTGTCGTCATTCTGTAAAAATGGCACAAGAGCGGTCGCGGCGCTGATAAATTGCTTTGACGAGACATCAATAAAATCTATTTTTGATATTTCAATTTCTCCCGGTTCCCCGCCGATTCTCGCCTCAACTTTGTTTGGTGGAATTTCGGGAAGAATATTGCCCTTTTCATCCAGAGGAACAGAGGCGGTAGCAATATTATATCTCTCTTCTTCGTTGGCGGTAAGGTACACAATTTCTTTGGTTATTTTACCTTTTTTTACTTTGAAATAAGGTGTTTCAATAAAGCCATAGGGATTAACCTTGGCAAAACTAGCAAGGTGGCCTACTAAACCTACGTTTGGGCCCTCGGGAGTTTGAATGGGACAAATTCTGCCATAGTGCGAGGGTTGGACGTCTCTAACTTCAAAACCCGCTCTTTCTCTGGTTAAACCGCCCGGGCCGGTGGCAGAAAGTCTTCTTTTGTGCTCCAGTTCGGCCAAAGGATTTTCATTGTCCATAAATTGCGAAAATTGAGAGGAGGTAAAAAACTCTTTCACAACCGCCATAAAGGGCCTTGGATTGATAAGCTGAACAGGGGTTAATGTTGCGAGATCAAGCGTTGACATTCTGTCTTTGATTATTCTTTCCATTCTCATCAGCCCAACTCTTAGTCTGTTTTGAAGAAGTTCGGAAAGAGTTCTCACTCTTCTATTTCCTAAGTGATCAATCTGGTCCGGTTTAGCGTTGGGATTGTTGTTTAGTCTGATTAGCTCCCTTATTGCCTCTACCACATCTTCTATTTTAAGAGCCCTGTCTTCTTTTTTAATTTCCGCGTCTCTGTCGGCGGGGGCGATTTGAGGCAGTCTTTGCCAAGTTTTCCACCTCCCGACTTTTGACAAATCATACCTATCAAAATTAAAAAACATATTAAAAATCAAATCTTGGGCGGTATCGGCGGTGGCGTAGTCTCCGGGCCTTAATCTCCGATAGACTTCTACTAACGCTTCTTTTTGGTTGGAAGTTGGGTCTCTTTTAATAGTTTCTTTTATATATTTGATTTCTCCAACATCAATGTCTTCAAATTTCTTTAAGATTTCTTCCACTTTTTCAACACCAAAAGCCCGGAGCAATGTTGTCGCCGGGACCCTTCTTTTTCGGTTAATTTTTACTCCGACAAAACCGGAGTCTTCTGTCTCAAATTCAAGCCACGCTCCCCGATTGGGGATAATTTTTGCGCCGAAATAATTTTTTCCGCGAATGGTCTTGGCGGTAAAGAATATGCCGGGAGAACGGATAAGCTGGGAAACAACTACTCTTTCCACTCCATTAACAATAAAAGTTCCCTTGTCCGTCATTATCGGAAAATCAGTAAAAAAAACTTCTTGTTCTTTTATCTCTTTGGTTTTTAAGTTTACCAATCTAACCTTTACCCTTAAGGGCGCTTCAAAAGAATCATTGTTTTTTCTAGCTTCCAAACTATCCTTATAATTTGGCCTGCCTAATTTGTAATCTAAAAACCAAAGCTCTAATTCTTTTCCGGTATAGTTTTTAATTGGAGAGGCCTCAGAAAAGAGCTCTTTTAACCTAACATCCCAGAGGTCCTGCCAGATGCCTTTTTGTAAATTTAATAAATGCGGAAGAGGAAAGGATACTTTAGATTTTGAAAAACTTTTTATTTTAGTGATGCCTTCCATATTTAAAAATGGTTAGTAAAGAAACTTTATAGCGCTCCTTTTTTGAAGCGTTATGTATGTCTTTCACCAAAATATAAATTACAAAAAACCCTAAATATAATTAGGGTATCCCGCCCTATTTAAAATAGGGCGGGATTGTTTTATTTAGTTAGAGAGAAAATTTGAAACCACTTCTTCTTAATTCAAGATTATATATTCTACTTTAGCACCTGGCCTACCGGCAGGCAGGCCTGGCCTACCGGCAGACAAGAATCAAGATTCTGTCGAGTAAAATGAAACACTGTTCTTATTTTATTCATTTAAGAAATTTTGTCAACCCCCATGGGTCGCATTTGGTGGATTTTTATACTTTGGAGGATGCCAATCCCCAAAAATACTGAAACCAAGCTTGAGCCCCCATAACTGACAAAAGGCAGGGGAAGTCCGATAATCGGCGAAATTCCGAGGTTCATTCCTATATTAACAAAAAGTTGAAAAAAAATAAAGACCGCGAAGCCCGAAGCGAAAAGTCGGGCAAAATTATATTGGGAAGATAGAACGATTTTCATCAATCGCCGGAAAAGCGCTCCGAATAAAATAAATAAAATACCGACCCCGAAAAGACCTGTTTCTTCGGCAATGGCAGCAAAAATAAAATCGGTTTGGGGTTCGGGAAGAAATCCGTACTGGGTTTGGGAACCGTGTTTCAAGCCCTTGCCAAATAAGGAACCAGAGCCTATGGCAATTTTTGCCTGCTCCTGGCTCCAGGAAACCCCCAGTTTATCGTAAGGAATAATAAAACTTATAATCCTCGCCTTTTGATAATCTTTTAATACAAAAGACCAACTAAAAATGAAAATTAAAACAAAACACAAAACAAGAATTAAAAAATGGCGGATTTTAATCCCGGAGACAATTAAAATACCAATCCAAGCAGCAATCAATATCAAAACAGAACCTAAATCTGGCTGTAAAAAAACCAGAATACTGGGAACTAAAACATAAATTCCAGAAAAAATAATATGCCAGACTTTATACATTTCAATATGCCTCATTGAAAAGTATTTTGCCAGCAATATTATCAAAACAATTTTTGTCGGTTCTATGGGGTCAATGGAAATAGCGCCTATTTTATACCAACTTTTTACTCCCCGGATTTCTGGCGCCAAGAAAAATAGCCCCGTTAAAGAAATTAAGCACAAGAAATACAAGAATAAAATCAGATAAGGGTTATTCCTCAAAATCCTGTAATCCAAGAAAGAGATGGCAATCATTAAAAAAAAACCTATCGCAAAAAAAATAATTTGCTTTTTGAAATTAAAAAAATCGCCGTTCCGGAAAGAAGAGCTGTAAATAGAAAAAAGTCCTATAACAACAAGCAGGGAAGGACAGATAATTAAAAACCAGTCAAGTTTTTTAAGATGGAGGATGAAATTCTTCATTAAATCTTTAGCAAATTTAAGAATTCCTGTTCGTTGATTATTTTTACTCCCAGTTTTTTGGCTTTTTCATATTTTGAGCCAGGCTGTTTTCCGGCAACCACAAAGTCGGTTTTTTTAGAGACAGATTCGGAAACCTCGCCACCCAGAAATCTGATTTTTTCTTTTACTGCCTCGCGGCTCATTGTTTCCAAAGCCCCTGTCAAAACAAAAGTTTTTCCTTTTAAGGGTCGTTGTTTTATTATTTTTTCTTTAGCAATTTCTACTCCGGTTTTTCTAAGTTTTTCCAAAAATACCAGGTTTCCTTTCTTTAAAAACCACTGATAAATTGATTGTGCCACAACAGGCCCTATGTCTTTCACTTTCTGGAGATTTTCTAATGAGGCTTTTTTTATTTTTTCTAAATCACCGAAATATTCAGCCAGATCTTTAGCAGTTTCTTCCCCGACATTTCTAATTCCTAAGGCGTAAATTAATTTTGGCAATGTGATTTTTTTCTTTGACTGAATGGCTGTAATTAAATTTTGGGCGGATTTTTCAGCGAATCCCCGAAGGAAAGCCTTCGGCTTCCTACGGGGCAAGCTTTCTAAAGGTATAATGTCTCCCATTTTTAATGTAAAAAGATCGGCTGGGTCGGAAATTAAACCAGCATCAATTAATTTTTCTATAATTTTAGGGCCCAACCCAGAAATATCAAAAGCTCCCCTGGAGATAAAATGGTTAAAATACCTTCTCTCTTTAGCCGGACATTTAGGATTTGGGCACCGAGAAATTATTTCTCCCGTTGGTTTTACAATCTGCGTTCCGCAAGTCGGGCATTTTTTGGGAAGATGAAAATTTTTTTCTTTTCCATTCCTCATTTCTGTTAAAACCTTAATAATATCTGGAATAACATCCCCTGCCCTACCTACAATAACCGTATCTCCGATTTTAACTCCTAATCTTTTTATCTCGTCTTCATTATGTAAGGTGGCTCGGGAAATTGTTACTCCGCTAACTCCCACGGGTTTGAGATAAGCTACCGGCGTCAAGGCTCCTGTTCTTCCTACTTGAACCTTTATATCTTCAATAATTGTCGTCGCCTGTTTTAAGGGAAATTTAAAAGCGATCGCACCTCGTGGGGCTTTTCCGATTACTCCGAGTTTTTCAAAAATTTTATTATTATTTATAACAACTACCAAGCCGTCTATTTCATAAGGCAGTTTTTCCCGGTGATTCAGCCAAAATTTGTGGAATTCAAAAACCTCATCTAAATTTTCACAATGTTTACTATATTTATTATTTGTCTTGAATCCTAATGTATATAAGATTTTGTGTTCTTCTTCGTGGGTTTTTTGACCGAAATCGGTTATCAAACTATACGCGGTGACATCTAATTTTCTTTCGGCGGTAATTTTAGGATCTAATTGCCGGATAGAACCCGCCGCTAAATTCCGAGGATTGGCAAAAGTTGGCAGTTTTTTCTTTTCCTGTTCTCTATTTGCCCTTTCAAAATTTTTTTTGGTAATGATGGTTTCGCCCCTTACCACCACTTCTTTTAAGCCTTTTCTTTTCATCTTTCCGGCCACTTCCTCCATTCCTTCTTTTTCTAAATCTTCCACCGCCCTATCAACATCTCTTAGTTCTAAAGGAATTGAGTCAATTGTTTTCAGGTTCTGGGTAACCTTTTCGCCGATTAAACCATCTCCCCGAGTTGAGCCGGTTTCAAAAACTCTATTTCTATAAATTAGCTCAATTGCCAGCCCGTCTAGTTTCGGCTCGCAGTAATAATCTATTTTAAAAACCTCTTCTTTTTCCAACAACTTTGAGTTTCTTTCCAGCCAGTTTTCCATATCTTCTTTAGTAAAAGCGTCGTTAAAAGAAAGCATGGGTTTAGGATGACGGACTTTTTCAAATTTCTCAAGAGGTTTTCCGCCAATTCTCTGGGTTGGCGAGTTTGGTGTAATAAGGTCGGGATATTTTTGCTCTAAATCAAAAAGCTCTTTCTTAAGAGAATCTAACGCTTCTTCAGAAATTTCCTCCCTATCTAACACATGATATAAGTAGCGGTAATGGTCAATTGTCTTTCGTAATTTTTCAATTCTTTTTTTTGCCTCGT
>CAZDIG010000010.1:0-1181 GCA_964505465.1 uncultured Candidatus Saccharibacteria bacterium | reverse complement strand
TTTCTTTTCTATTTGGAAATCCTTATATTTTTCCAGATAATCCAAACTGTCTTTATTGGTCATTAAAAGAGTAATGATTTCTTCATCGGTGATTTTTGAGTAATCCTTAAATAGCCTGCCCTTCATGACAAAAATAAAACCTGCTATCACAAAAATAACAAAAACTAAAATTAAAATTTTTTGCTTAAGAGACATTAATTCTTACTAGAATTACTAAATAGAGAATGTGTAATTAAACGCGGCGGTCGCGAAACTACAAGCACAAACGCGATATGCCGGATCCCATGGCTGCCAGTTACAATCGCACCAATCTTGGTATTCACAATTATAACATTCGTTGTAATAAGGATAAACGTACACCGGACAGTATGGCCCGCACCATCCGCAATTTGCCCCAAAATAATTAAGAGCCGTACAATTTGTATCTGTTTCACAACAGCCAGGAGAGGCTGTACCACCTTTATCGGCACAAACTTCAGTACAAGATTGACCGGGGCTTCCTGGGTTTCCTTTATACCAACATTTGCCATCGCTTTCAAATCCTTCACAGGTAGAAACATCTAATTTTATACCGTAGTTTGTCCCAGAAGTAAGATCAACAGCACCAGACCAAATAGTGCTTCCAACGCAAGTCTGGGCAGTGGTGGTTGTTTGGTTTAAAACAGTAGCGCCACTCATTACCGACATTTTTGTGCCGGTTGGCAAGCAAAAGGTTTGGCCTTGAGGATTTTCGCTCGCGACGATTTTTGTTCCCACGTATACCCAAGCCGCGTCAACCCCCGCCGCCTGAACTAAAATAATAAATGAACTTAATATTAATCCTGTTAAAAGTAGTTTTTTTGACATATTTTTGATTAAAATTCTTCAAGAATTTATTTCGACCTTTAGAGGGAATTTATTGTTTTTACTAAAATCCGCTCTCCTTCTAGAATTTTGCCTCTGATTTCCACTTGTTGACCGTTGGTGATTCCCTGCCTTTCATATATTACCCGAGGCTGCGTTGGCCATAATGAATATTCTTTCCCATCATCTGTTTTTATCGTAATTTTATTTTCGGCAAAATTAATCATTCCTTTCACAACATCAGGATATCTTTCTTCGATTAGTTTTTCTTCCTCTTCTTTTGCTTTTTCCTCATCTGATGGACCAAGTATTCTTGTCCCTTGCAAATAGGCATAAAC
>CAZDIG010000009.1:0-16433 GCA_964505465.1 uncultured Candidatus Saccharibacteria bacterium | reverse complement strand
GTAAAAAATCCGGCGCTGGTTTTATCTTTTTTAAAGCCCGCCACATTGCAAGCTCCGACGCGTTTTTGATATTCAATTTATCTATCTCCTTCACTGAAGCCTTTCCTGTCCCCCATTTAATTGCCGGATGTCCTGTTAAAATTTTATAAAATTCTTCTCGTGTTTTTGGCGTGAGTTCTTTAGAATCTCGAAGTTTTAAATCCGAAATCCGAAGTCCTTTGAGTTTTGAATTTTGAATTTGTTTAGAATTTAGTGCTTTGAGTTTAGGATTTTTGATAACTACCGCGGCTGCCACAACAGGTCCGGCTAAACTATTACCTGTAAAATATCCTGTACCATTTCGCCGTACATAAAAATTATGGTGCTTTGGAAGCTGAAGACAAAAAACTCTTCCTTTATAAAATATCTTTTTCTTATGTAAAGATTTTATTTGAGCTTTATTATTTTTCCGTAAACGAATCTCAAAACAGGAAACTTGGTTTTCTTTTTTAATTAATCTTCCTTTTATATATCTATCCTTTAGTATTCTTGTATTTGTATGATATGTCCATTCCGCTTTTAATAAAATTTCTTCAAAATCATCTCTTAATTTTTTAGATGTAGTATAATATACACAAACTTTTTTTCTATTTTTTCCGGTATAGCAAGCTCCATCGCCTAATATCATCCAATTTATAAGAATATTTAAAAAACAGGGGGGTAATTCTTTGATGTCTTTAGGTATAAATTTATCATAGCGCTTTCCAAATTGTTTTAGGTAAACATATAACTGTTTATTATAACAATTAAAACCATTTTTAAGTTTGTTAAATCTAAACGGAAGCCTTTTAAGTAAATGATGAATCTTTTTATACTTTTTTGGAGAAGAATTTTCATTTTGAGAAATAGTTATTCTGTACGAACCTTTTTTCTTGTCGTAAGAAACGGAGCCTTCTGATAAAAATATTCCCAAAAATGCAACCCATAATTTAGTATCTATAAGTTTTTCTTCATTTCTATCTACTTTAGGTAACTTAAAAAAATCTTTATTTGTTCCTTTCCATTTACCACCCCGAGGAATAAAATCATTGGCGATTAACCCAGAAACTATTTCTCTTTTTTTTCTTACTTTATATCCAACTAATTTTAATTTATTATCGTCTTTTTTATCTCTTTTAAATGTCCTCCTAATAACAGTAAAATAATGGTCGGGCGTAACAATTATATCAATACTTCTATTTTTCAATTCTATAAGATTCCCTTCGAAATCCTTTTCTATAACCTTCCCTACTTTTTGCCATTCTATATAACCATTACTAGTATAAGATAGTGTTTTATCGTTTAGAGTGATTTCATGATAAAACTTCCAACCATTGTTAGTTAATATTTCGGCATCTGGCCTCTCACAACCTCGTCCCGCCTCATCCAAGCCAGCAACTCTTTTATATCCTAGTTTCCAAAGTTTTTTCTCTTCTTTTAAATTCGGATATTTCATAATATATATTATATTCTAATATCGATTTTATGGGTATTTTCCTTATTAATTGTTATAATTATAGAATTAATAATAATTATGAAAAAATATACTGAAAAAACTATAGATTTTTATAATAAAAATATTGATGCTTACACAAAAAGTGGTGCTATTGTGTTGAAAAATAAGATAGATAGATTCATTAAATTACTTCGCGGTAAAAAGATTCTTGATGTTGCGTCTGGTCCGGGGCACGATACTGATTATTTAACCAGAAAGGGGTTTGATTGTTTAGGAATTGATCTATCGGAAAAAATGATAAAATATGCCGAGGAAAATTACGAAGGAAAATTTGAATTAATGGATTTCTTTAATTTAAAACTCAAAGAAAATAGTTTTAATGGGATATGGTGTTCGTCGGCATTTATTCACGCTGGCAAGAAAGATTTGGATAAAATATTGACGGATTTTTCAAAGATATTAAAAAAGGAAGGGATTTTAGGAATAATTATTCCTACAAAACAAAAGAGAGAAAAAAGAAAAAATGATAAAAGGATATTTACTATGCTTAATAAAGTTGAATTAGAAAAATTATTAATAAAAAATGGGTTTAAAATACTGTTTTCAGAAGATTTCTTTTATGGAAAAATGAAGTGGGTTTTTATAATTTCTGAAAAAAATAAGGGGGGCAGATAAAGTCCACCCCCCCATTAGGCCCATGGCCGAATCCTCAGTTCCGATTGATTGAGGATTTGGTCGAGATAAGAAGCCGCTCTCTTCTTATCTCCTGTTTGACTGACCTGTGAGTCTTGCCGTTTTTCCTAAGAGCGGTTCTCATTTTTCATCACCTCCTTTCTTTGTTCTTATAGAGTATCTTTGACCATCGAAAACGGTGATATCTTTGTATCCGCGTCTTATTCTGACGCGATGAGGCATACCTTCCGGAATAAAGAAAGTGTCCCCCTTTTTTAAAACCCGCTTTTTATCAGTCCATAATACCATTTCTCCGCCAAGGACCACTCCCCATTGGGAACAGTTATTAACGTGAAACTCATCAGAACAAAAGTCCTGACGAAAACACATAAGGACAATTTGTTGTCCTTTTTTCGTTTCCAACATCCAAGCACTAACTCTTGGATCTTTTAAGTCTAATACGTCTAAGTTAGCTACTAAACCAGAAAAAAAGCCCGAGGTATTCATTACTATTCCCTCACAATTGGAATTCCTGAATTCTGTAAAATTTCAGTAAATCTCGCGGACAAAGGATGAGTGCAAATTCCGCAGATTTCGGGATCAATATCTTCATATCTACCGCTAGTTAAAACTGCATTAGCTCTGCATCCTATTCCGCATTCAGAAAGTTTAGCGCACAAACGACATTTATCATTCATAACATCTGCAATTCTTAGGTTTTTATAATATCTCATCTTTTTGCTTTCCCATATTTCTCGGAGGGATTGCTCCCTTATATTACCTATTATGTATGGCGGAGTAATCAGAAGACTACAAGCACTTACTTCACCATTCGGCATAATTACAATCCGATCCCTAAAATAATCGCAGACATAATCGCCTTTTTTATAGACCCTTTGGATACACCTACCATCTATGTATCTGAAAACGTGTCCGAGTTCCAGCTCAAAAGGCCTTCCGTCTTCCAGCCAAATTTCCAAAAGCTTGAGCATAATTTGGAGTTCTGTTTCTGTGGAGATTCCAAACTGTTGGAAATTGGCTTTCCAGTTTCCCTCGAGGAATGGACCGCTGATTCGCCACCTGTAAATTCTTAACTCTTTTATTAATTTGTATAGCCTTTCAATTTGCTGTTCATCAGTAAAGAAAACATTAAGACTCGTGTTGGCAAAAACTTTAATGCCTTGTTCAGTAAGACGTTTTATAGTCTCTAGTGTTTTCTCAAAAACAGCCCCCTCGCCACCAAATTGGTCGTGCCCCTCGGTAGATGGCCCGTTAATACTTACAAAAAATGGGAAATCTTGTATTCCTCTAGCTTTGTCTAAAAATCCATTAGGTAGTATAGTCCCATTGGTGAAAAGGCCTTCAACCTTCATTTCATTTCTATTTAATTCCTGCAGGATATCAACAAGATCTTCCCTTACAAAGGGTTCACCGCCGGTTATACTAAAAGAAGCAACGTTCATATCGGCCGCTTGCCTGACTAATTCCGCTATCTCAGCAAAACTTAGTTCGTCCCATTTTCTACTTGCTAAATAGCAATGCTTGCAGTTTTGATTACATCTTCCAGTAATGTGAAGCATTATTCGACCGAGAAAATTTTTCCCTTTATACGGATTCTTAAATTGACGCGGAGTCTCTCTGGGAGAATCAGATAATTCAACCACTCCCAACTTCATCAGATAACGGACATATGGAGTTGGGTCAAAACCAATAATTCTTTTCATTTGGGCACAAGTATGTTGCCCGCCTGCAAGTCTTAATACCTTGTACGCTCTATTAGAGAGAACGAACCTCTCTTCAAAAATTCCTCCCCTAAAATCGAATAATACGCATTTTTCTGGCGATCCCCTTATCGTCCAGTTACTTCTTAGAAAAACATATTCATCTTTCATTTTTTCTCCTTTCCGTATTCAGTTGTCAAAACCGAGAAATACTCTCAGCACTAATTTTATCTTACTAATTAAGGTTAAATAGTCAAATATTATATAAAGTTGTTTTTATAAAGATTTGGTATTATTTAATTATTGTATATTCTTTGCTTTGCTTTTCCAAAAAAAATCTTATACAATGATATAATTTGATTGCAAAAAAGCTCTTGTTATGAAATTTACTCACCTACACGTTCATAGTCACTATTCTTTACTAGATGGTCTGCCAAAAATTGGAGAAATTTTAGATTATGTAAAAGAATTGGGCATGGACTCAGTCGCTCTCACCGACCACGGCGTCTTATATGGCGCTGTTGAGTTTTTTAAGGAGGCCCAAAAACGCGGGATTAAACCTATTATTGGCGCAGAACTCTATGTGGCATTTGAAAAACTGGAGCAGAAAAGACCGAATATAGACAACAGAAGGTATCACTTGGTCGTTTTGGTAAAAAATGAAGAAGGATACAAAAATTTGGTAAAACTCGTGACGCGGGCCCATCTTGAGGGTTTTTATTATAAACCGCGGGTTGACGAAGAGTTGCTACGAAAACACAACTCCGGCCTTATCGCCCTCACCGCCTGCCTGCAGGGAAAAATCCCCCAACTAATTTTAGCAAACAGAATTGAGGAGGCAAAAAAACAAGCTCTGAGTTATCAGGAAATTTTTGGCAAGGGTAATTTTTATCTGGAACTCCAGCAGCATCCTCATATTCCGGAGCAGAAAAAAGTTAATAAAGCTCTGATTGAAATTTCAAAAGAATTAGATATCCCGTTGGTTGCCACTAACGACGCCCACTATTTAAGACCAGGTGATGCCGACACGCAGGATATTTTAATGTTAATCAATACAGGAGCCGACCCAAACGACCCGGAAAGATTAACAATGAAAGCAGACGATTTCTCTATAAAAAGCTCGGAAGAAATGGAAGAATTTTTCAAAGACGTTCCCGAAGCGATTTTTAACACCCAGAAGATTGCGGACGCTTGCAATTTCCAATTTAAATTAGGCGAGAATAAGCTCCCTTATTTTCCGGTGCCAAACGGTAAAACTCCAGATGAATATTTAGAGGACCTTTGCAACCAAGGTTTGAAAAACCGCTTTGGAGAAAGTCCTAAAAAAGAAATTTTAGAACGGCTTAAATACGAAATCTCGGTAATCAAAAAAATGGGTTTTTCTTCTTACTTTTTGATAGTCCAGGACTTTGTCAATTGGGCAAAACAAAACAGAATTGTGGTGGGACCCGGCCGAGGCAGCGTGGGCGGTTCTTTGGTTGCCTATCTATTGAATATCACCAGCGTTGATCCGATAAAATATAAGCTTTTATTTGAAAGGTTCTTAAACCCCGACAGAATTTCTCTTCCCGATATTGATCTGGATTTTACTGATCGGAGAAGAGACGAAGTTATAAACTATGTGGCGGAAAAATACGGCCACGACCGAGTCGCCCAGATTATCACTTTTGGGACAATGGCCGCCAGAGCCGTGGTGCGCGACGTGGGAAGAGCCCTAAGTTATCCTTATAGTTTATGCGACCAAACCGCCAAGATGATTCCTTTTGGTTTCACGCTTGAAGAAACTCTTAAAAATGTGCGCGACTTTAAAGATGCTTATTCTGCGGATGAAAAAGTAAAAAGAATAGTTGATTTCGCCAGAAAACTAGAGGGTCGAGCCAGGCACGCCTCAACCCACGCCTGCGGAGTCGTAATTTCGTTGGAGCCACTGGAAAACCTTGTTCCCCTTCAGCATCCACCCCAATCAGAAACAGCGATTATTACCCAATATGAGATGCATACAATTGAAGACCTTGGCCTTTTAAAAATGGATTTATTAGGCTTGAAGAATTTAACTATTATTGAAGATTGCTTATCTCGGATTTATCAGGTTCACAACGAATCAATTGATGTTGCCAACCTCCCGCTTAACGACAAAAGGGCTTATAAGCTGTTACAAGAAGGAAACACAACCGGCGTCTTCCAATTGGAAAGTTCGGGTATGCAGAGATATCTAAAAGAACTAAGACCTACAGAATTTGACGACATCGTGGCTATGATTGCCCTATACCGTCCGGGCCCTATGCAGTTTTTACCAAAATATATGAGGGGAAAACACAAAAAGAAAGAAGTGGAATATTTGCATCCCAAATTAAAACCGATTTTAGAATCAACATACGGAATTTGCGTTTATCAGGAGCAGTTGATGGAAATTACCAGGCAAATAGCCGGTTTTACCCTTTCTGAAGCGGATGTATTAAGAAAAGCGGTTGGCAAGAAAATAAAAAGTTTATTGCTGGAACAAAAAGAAAAATTCATCCAAGGAACCATTAAAAATAATATTGATAAAAGGATTGGCGAAAAAATTTGGGAATGGATTTTGCCTTTTGCCGAATACGGATTCAATCGCTCCCACGCCACGGCCTACGCGATGATTGCCTATCAGACGGCCTTCTTAAAAACTCACTACCCTGTTGAATTTATGGCAGCTCTTTTAACTTCAGAAAAAGCGGACGTGGAAAGAATCGCCGTCCTAATAAAGGAGTGCAAAAAAATGGCAATTGGGGTGTTGGCTCCGGATATTAATGAAAGTTTCAGGAATTTTTCGGTGGTACCGAAAGAGAATAAAATCCGCTTCGGGCTGTTAGCCATCAAGAATGCCGGCGAAAATATTGTTGAAACAATAATCACAGAAAGAAAAAACGGCGGACAATTTCAATCAATTTCCGATTTTGTGCATAGGATCAATTCGCGGAATCTGAACAAAAAATCGTTGGAAAGTTTGATTAAAGCCGGAGTTTTTGATAAATTTGAAGAAAGGAATAAGCTCTTATTGAATTTAGAGGGTATTTTAGAAACCAATCGGGAAATTCAAAAGAATATAAACAACGGCCAAAAAAATTTATTTGAGGGGACCTCAAGCTTTTCTCCTACTATAAAACTAAAAGAGGTTCAGCCGGCTTCCTTGCCGGAAAAGCTAAAATGGGAAAAAGAGCTTTTAGGCCTTTATGTTTCTTCTCATCCTCTGCAGGATTATAAAAAAGTTTTTGAGAAAAAAGTTCTGTCCATTATTAATATAGACGATACTTTGATTGGCAAAAGGGTGAAAATTGGAGGAATTATCTCTAGTATTAAAAGAATTATCACAAAAAAAGGAAAACCGATGCTTTTCCTCAACCTGGAGGATTTAACAAATAAAATTGAGGTAATCGTTTTCCCGGATCTGATAGAGGAAAACCCCACCGCCCTCCAGGAAGATAAAATCGTTTTTATTGAAGGCAGGGTTGATAACAGAAACGGCGAAAAAAAAATAGTTGCCGAAGGAATTGAAGAAGTAGTAAATACGATTTAATTTTAAAATTATGGCTAAAAATTTAGAAACAATCCGTCATTCGTTGTCTCATATATTGGCGTACGCTGTCCAAGAGCTTTACCCCGGAACAAAATTCGGAATCGGGCCTGCAATTGAAAATGGTTTTTATTATGATTTTGAATTGCCGAAAGAAATTTCCGAAAAAGACCTGCCAGAAATTGAAAGAAAATTAAAAGATTTAATAAAACAGAATATTGTTTTTAAGAAAAAAAATATCACAAAAGCCGAAGCCAAAAAATTATTTAAAAACCAGCCCTACAAATTAGAACTAATCTCCGACCTTGGGGAGGCCGGGCCTCCCCACAACTCAAAAAAGGAGGCCGGGCCTCCCCAGATTTCTATTTATGAGAGCGGTAGTTTTATTGATCTATGCAAGGGGCCGCACGTTAAATCTACAAAAGAGATTCCCCAAGAGGCCTTCAAATTAACAAGGATCGCTGGCGCCTATTGGAAAGGAGATGAAAATAAACCAATGTTGACTAGGATTTATGGAATTGCTTTTTCTACAAAAAAAGAGCTTGAGAAATATTTAAAAGTTCAGATTGAGGCGGAAAAAAGAGATCACCGGAAGCTTAACGAAAAATTAAATCTATATTGTATCTCAGAAGAGCTTGGCCAAGGATTGATTACTCTTTTACCAAATGGGGCTATAATTGCCGAAGAGTTAGAAAAATGGGCAAAAGAAACGGAAAAAAAATGGGGATATATAAGGGTTTTTACTCCTCATATAGCTTCCGAAAAGATTTTTAAAAGAACAGGGCATGTGCCTTACTATCTTGAAAGTATGTATCCTCCGATGCGAATGAAAGAAAAGGGCACTGGAGAAACAGATGTATATTACCTAAAACCTATGAATTGCGCCGGTCATCATTTAGTCTTTAAATCCAAGCCGAGAAGCTATCGAGACCTACCATTAAGAATAGCTGAATACGGAGCGGTTTACCGCTATGAACAATCAGGGGAGCTTTACGGAATGATGAGAGTTAGGGGGCCTATCCACCAAAATGACGCCCATATCTTCTGCACGGAAGAGCAGGCAGAAGAAGAGTTCCAAAAGGTGATGGATTTGCACCAGTATTATTACCGAGTTTTGGGGCTAAATAAAAAAGATTATTTTCTGTCATTCGCAGTTAGGGATCCTAAAAATAAAGGCAAATACATAGGTGGTGACGAAGCTTGGGAGAAAGCCGAAAGGATTGCTTTAAGATATATTAAAAAGACAAAAATTCCTTACGAGATTGAAATGGGAGGCGCCGCTTTTTATGGACCGAAAATAGATTTTAATATTAAAACCGTAACCGGTAAAGTTTTTTCCGCCTCAACAAACCAATTGGATTTCTTCTTACCTAAGGCTTTCGGCTTAACATATAGAGATAAAGACGGTAAAGAGAAAACTCCGGTCTGTATTCACAGGGCTCCTTTAGGCGCTCATGTAAGATTTATCGCCTTCCTCACGGAACATTTTGCGGGAGCCTTTCCTCTGTGGTTGTCCCCCATCCAGATTTCAATCATCCCCGTTGGTTCCCGCCATGAAAAATATGCAAAAGAAATAGGGGCTAAATTAGATTCTTTAGGCTTTAGATGTGAAGTAAAAACTGAAAACGAAACTGTTTCTAAAAAGATCAGAGAAGGAGAAATGCAGAAAATCCCCTATATATTGGTAGTTGGAGATAAAGAAGTTAAAGCCAAGTCGGTCAGCGTCAGAGAGAGGAAAAAGGGCGATACTGGAATGGTAAGATTAACTAAATTCATTGAAAGAGTTAAAATAGAATTAGAGTCAAAGAAATCCTAAATCCAAAATTCTAAATTCTAATTTAAAGATGTTTAGGATTTAGATATTAGAAATTAGAAATATCTATTATGGCAGAGCTAACTCAACAAACGAAAAAATTAATCTCTCAATACCAAATTTGGCACCAGTCCCTGCAAAAAAAGGAAGGAATTTCAACCATTCACGTAGACGAGGTGGCTTCAAAAGTTGCCGCTTTTTATGAAAAGATCAGGATAATAGTTGACTGGAAAGAAGAGCATTTAATGAGAAGGGCGATGATTATCCGAAAATTAAAGAGGAGATTTCTGGAAATAGACTTCAAGAATCCCTCTTTAGAAAATAAAATCGCCGAACCCCTGATTTTGGAATTAATCCGCGGAGGGCATTTTCCAAACGATTCGGTTCCGGAATCCAAAATTGACTCTATCCAAAAAATAATCAATAAGTATCTTGTCATTTTACGCGACAGCCCGGCCGCTGCGTCAAAACGGGAAGAACTGCAATTCTATAATTGGACTATTGAAATCGCCGCCTGTGAGATTGAGGAAAACCTTGCTTCATTCCGCAAAGAGAAAGCTTTAATAGAATATATGTTTGAATTAATGAAAGAGAGAATTGTTCTAAGCGAGGGTATTGTTAAAAAAGGCGGACTAAAAGAAAGGGATGAAGATATTTTAATCTATATTGCGATTCAACAAGCTCTCTTTAAACTGGATAATTCTATCATCAGCTATAATCTTATAAAATATCAGAATCCCCAATGGACTAGTCCAAGCCCGGAATTGTTTTCAGATTACGCCAAAAACATTTTTAAAATCTGGGGCGGTATTGAAGATTATTTATCTCATCCTCTCGGTAAAAAATTCTATACTATCTGTGAGAAGTATGACACGTCCTATTTACTTTTAGGGGATATTTTGACCGAAGGAGACCCCGCCGAAATTTCGGCTAAAGTCTCGCAGCCAGAAGTTCTGGAAGAGCTTATTAAAAATGCTTACAACAAACGGCTTTCAACTTTAAAGGGGAGGCTTTTCCGAGCCGCCGCTTATTCTACTCTTTCAGTCTTGCTGACTAACGCTCTTTCAGTGGCAGTGGTTGAAATCCCTTTAGCAAAATGGATTTACGGTTTTTTTAGCAAATCCCCTCTTTTAACAATCGGGGTGGATATTTTAGGGCCAACGGCTTTAATGTTCTTAATGGTATCCACCATTGGATTGCCCTCGAAAAGAAACTTAGATATTGTCGTAATGGAAACGATGAAAATTGTATACCCAAAAGAAAGATTGGACACTTATGAAATAAAAGTTCCCAGAAAAAAGGGAGTGATTACAAAAACGATTATCGGTTTTATTTATCTCCTCGCCGCGACTATTTCCTTTGGTTTTATCTATTTTATCTTCAGGCTTGCCAAATTCCCAATAACATCTGTAATTATTAATATTTTATTTGTCGCCCTAATTATTTCTGCGGGGCTGGCGGTTAAAAAGAGAGGCGAAGAACTTACCATTGAAGAAAAGAAGGGAGGTATAGCGGGGTTCATATTTGATATCTTTTCCCTTCCCGTTGCCGGCACTGGCCGGTGGCTATCCAATAAATGGAAGAGGTACAACGCTATTGCCGCCTTCTTCAACGCCTTGATTGATATGCCGTTTACTATTTTTGTGGAGTTTTTGGAACAGTGGAGATTTTTTCTGAAGGAGAAAAAAGAAGAAATTCATTAAAAAATATTAACTAACCTAAACCACAACACTATGCTAAAACTAAACAAGATTATTTTATTCTTTTCCGCGCTTAGCCTGATTTTAGGGATAAGTTTAAGCGCCGTCGCTCAAGAAAACCAATTGAACGAGGAATTAAACATTGACGAAAATATTCAAGCCCA
The DNA here is from genome assembly GCA_964505465.1 of uncultured Candidatus Saccharibacteria bacterium. Classification (GTDB taxonomy): domain Bacteria; phylum Patescibacteriota; class Minisyncoccia; order Minisyncoccales; family Staskawiczbacteraceae; genus CAZDIG01. The sequence goes on along the minus strand of CAZDIG010000009.1, from coordinate 5,342 downwards.
GGATTTGGGGGTAAAAGATCCTAAAATATTGCCAGGCGACTTTTTTTATTTTTTGAAAAGCTTTAGCAGAGGCGTTCAATCATTTTTTACCTTCGGCACACTAAAAAATGCGGAGTTACAAATGAAATTTGCTTCAGAAAGAATTCTGGAAGCCAGAAAACTGGCAGAAGAAGGTAAGACCGACTTAGCTCAAAAAACCCTGGAAAAACAGCTTGAAAATCTTCAAAAGGCGGAAAAAATAATTGAGAAAAAGAAGGGCGATCCAAAAACAGAAACGGTTTTAGAAAAATTAGCCGCCAAAACGGTAAAACATCAGAAAGTTATGGATGGAATTGGAAGAATAACTCCAATAGAGGGTCTGCCAGCGATTAACGAAATAAAAGAAAAAGTTATTGAAAATTATATTTCCGCGGAAGATCCTGTAAAAATAGAAGAGAGGCTTAAAAAAGTTGTGAAAGAAGAATCTGGAAGCGATTTTAAAGAAATGAAAAATTTACAGGTTTTACAAAGAATAAAAGATTTGGTTCCGGAAGAGGCAAAACCGGCCATTGAAAAAGTGATAGAGAATCAAATTAACACATTTAAGGAAAATTTCTCTGCATTGCCTGCGGAAAAACAGGAAAAAATTGAAAATTATATTTCAGAGATTGGCGGAAATAAAGTGCAGGCCCTAGAGGTGTTATCCAGGATTAAAAAAGAAGAGTTGAGAAAAGAAAGCCGAGAGAAGTTGGAAATAGCCAATGAAAAATTAATTGAGAAAATAAGCGAAGAATTAGAAGCCGCCAAAGAGGCGGGCTTGCCGGAAGTTTCCCAAGAAATTTTTGATAAATTAAAGAGCGGGGAGTTTGAGAAAATTGAGGTTTTAGAAGAATTAGAAAATTTATCGGTTGAATTTTTGCCTCAGGTTTTAGAAATAGAGAGAATCGCAAAAGAAAAATTTTTGGAAAATTTGGAAAACCTTCCTCCCGGGAAACAGAAGGAACTTATTGATAAAATAGTAAATAAGGCCACTTTCGGAACATTACAAATATTAAGCGAAGAAAAAGAGCTGTTTTCCCCGGAGAAGAAAGAAAAGATTGAGGCGCTAGAGACAAAAATAAAGGAAAAGATTAAACAAGATTTGTCAATTCCTCCTACTGTTACTTTTAAAGAAAAGGTTGATAAATTCATAGAAGGAAAACCAGAAGAGGATGAGATAATTGATGCTTTGCCCCTTAGTTCTGAGGTTAAAAAAGAATTAAGAACCCGCTTAATGGAGAAAATTCAGAATAAAATGGCGGAGATTGAAAACCCCGAAAAATTAGAGCAATTAAAAAATAAGATTAAGGAAAAAACAATTCAAATAACGCCGGGGGTTTCGCAAACAATCAGAGAAAAAACAGAAATTATTGAGGAAAAAATCAATTCTGAAGAAATTAAGAGCAGGATTGAAAAAGCAAAAAATTTATTAGAAGAACTTAAGAAGAAAATAGAGGAAAAGAAAGAAAAGGTTTTAGAGCCGGAATATAAAGAATTGACAACCCTTAAACAATTAATTGAAAGGCAGATAGAAGCGGCCCAGAAATCCTTGGAAGACGGGAAATTAGGAGAAGCCTGGGGCCAAATTACCGCCGCTCTAAGCAAAATTAGAAACGCCTTGAATATATTAGATAAACTGGAATGGAAGGAAGTTTTTGATTGTCCTGTATTTGTACTGCCTCTGTGTCTCCAGGGCGAAGGGATTGAAGTAATTAAATTGCCAAATGGATGCCTTAAACCGATTTGTAAAAAAGTTGAAAAACCGGAAAAGCCGGAAGTCTGCGTTACTCTCTGGGATCCGGTTTGCGGAAAAGATGGAAAAACCTACAGCAACGAATGTTTTGCCAAGTTAGCGAATGTAGAAGTTAATTATAAGGGCGCGTGCGAAGAAACAAAAGAATGCGGCAAAGAAGGAGAAAAGATAAACCGCAATCCCCTCTTGGGAGACACTTCTTTGAAGTGTTGCGAGGGCTTAAACGAAATTAGAGTTTCTAAATCCTACAGCGTTTGCAGTAAAAAAGAATGTGAAACTGACGCCGACTGCCCCCAACCAAACTGCATAGGAATGAAATCGGTCTGCGTAGAAGGGAGATGTATAATGCCTAATTGTATAGATATAAAAGAAGAGTTAGAAAAAATACCGTTTTTAAGAGCGGAGTAGAAAAATTTCCCAGTTAAGACAAAAAACCCGTTCTAACGGGTTTTTTGAATAAAAAAATGGAGAGGTTTGATAATTTTATTTATCTTACCTCTCCAATTAGGCTGTTACTTCGCGGGAGGATCCCGCAAGGGCGGAGGCACAACGGGCCCCCGACTGGCCGGAGACGAAGATGCGGCGGTTACCGCCACGACTACGTCCATTTCCTGGTGCCCGATAACCCGGTTGGTTGCAGAATCAACTATCTGCACCCGGACCCTGATCGTGCCGGTGCCGGCGGATGAGGCAGCAGATGGGGCCGGCTCAACAACCTCCGGAGCTGGCGCTGGACCCGATTCCTTTGAAGCCGGAGCCGGTTTTTCGGAAGCCGGCAATCCGGTAACAACCTCTTCGGGAATCTCAACAGGTATCGGCTGCTTTTTCCAGAGATCAACCATACTCATGAGCCTCTTTGCCCGAGAGTTGGCCTCTGTCTCCAGAGTTGTAGCCCGACCGCGCAATTGAGCGGCTTGAGAAAAAAGACCATTAATCTCTTTTCTCTCGCTCTTGGCCCATTGTTCGACACGGGCCGTAAGAATCGCTCGCTCGGCCTTTTGCTTCGCCTCCAGCTCTTCCCTCTCTTTCTGCTGGCGCTTGGCGAGCTCGCCGAGATCAACGTTCGTCGTAAGCGTTGCCGGCGGAGCCGTTTCGGCCGCCACGATTTCGGGCGCCAACATCAGGCACGCGAGAAAAACGGAAAAAACGACACAAAGCGTCCTCATTGAAGTTCCTCCGCAGGAGAAAGGTTGCGACTCGCAACACACCAACAAATCGTACTTCTTCACCTCCTTTCTGACTAATGTTTTGTAAAAGACCAAAATGACTACAATATATATATTATAACAAATTATTTAATTATTGTCAATAATTGATTTTTGAAATTTAATCTGTATAAATAAGTTATGAAATACCTAATATATACCTTCGGCTGCCAGATGAACAAGTCTGATTCTGAAAGAATTGCCGCAGTCTTGGAAAAAATAGGCTATCAAAAAACTCTGGATATTAACAGGGCTGATTTAATCGTAATTAATATGTGTTCGGTCAGACAATCCGCGGTTGACCGCGTTTTCGGGCTATCCGAGAAAATTAAAGAGTTAAGAGATAGAAAAAATAAAAAGTTAAGGGTTATTTTAACCGGCTGTGTTTTAAGACCAGACGCAAAAATGTTTAAAAAGAGGTTTGATTTTGTTTTAAATATTAAAGATTTAGCAAAATGGCCGAAATTTTTGAATTCATCCAAAACTTATAATAAAAAGGTTAAAAATTATTTCGAAATTCAGCCGAAATCCTCTAATAAATTTTCTGCTCTTATTCCTGTTTCCAGCGGTTGCAATAATTTTTGCAGCTATTGCGTTGTCCCTTACACCAGAGATAGGTTAATCTGCCGTAGCCATACAGAAGTTATAAATGATGCTAAAAAATCAATTAAAAATGGTTTTAGAGAAATCTGGCTATTGGGGCAGAACGTCAACGATTACCACTCCCCCACCAATCCTTCAGTTGATTTTGCCAAGCTTTTAAAAATGGTTGACAACATCCTAGGAGTCTTTAAAATATTTTTCATTTCTCCTCATCCCAAAAATTTTTCTGACGAATTAATTGATGCGTTATCAAGGTGTAAAAAATTTGGGAAACGCCTTAATTTACCCGTCCAATCCGGCGACGATACAATATTAAAGCGGATGAACCGTCCCTACACCGTAAGTCAGTATAAAAAATTGGTTGGAAAAATTAGAGCCGGAATCCCCGACATTAATTTGTCAACCGATGTAATTGTCGGTTTTCCCGGTGAAACGAAAAAACAATTTAATAATACAGTAAAACTATTTAAAGAAATTAAGTTTAATATTGCCTACATCGCCAAATATTCTCCTCGCTCGGGCACCCCAGCCTATCAAATGAAAGACAATATCACGATAAAAGAGAAAAAAAGAAGAGAAAAAATTTTACGCCAACTTTTTTAATTATGAATAGTGGTAAAAAAAAGTTAATTGTTATTTTAGGACCGACGGCCTCAGGGAAATCAGAATTAGGGGTAAAACTCGCCCTTCGACTAAGCTCAGGGCAAGCCCAGAAAAGATTTGGTATAAAGGGGGTTGAGATTATTTCGGCTGATTCAAGACAGGTTTATAAAAGAATGGATATCGGCACGGGGAAAATTACAAAAAAAGAAATGCAAGGTATCCCCCATCATCTTTTAGATGTCGTTCCTCCTCAAAAAAGATTTGACGTCGTCCAATATAGAAAAATGACCCTGGAAGCCATTGGAAAAATTCAGAATAGAAATAAAATTCCTTTTTTAGTCGGCGGAACGGGTTTTTATATCCAGTCAGTCGTTAATGGGATCGTAATTCCAGAAGTAAAACCCGACTGGAAATTGCGTAAAGAATTGGGGGGAAGGCCAATTTCAGAGTTATATAAAATGTTAAGCAAATTGGACCCCGTGAGATCCAGCGCTATTGATAAAAATAACCCCAGACGCCTTATAAGGGCCCTAGAAATCGTTTTAAACTCAAAAAGGCCCATTCCCCCGCTTTCATCAAAAAAAGCCGATTTTGAGGCTTTATTTATAGGGATAAAAAGAGGTAAAAAAGAGTTAAAAAAACTGATAGAAAAACGGCTTCTAAAACGGCTATCCGGCGGAATGGTTGAAGAAGTGGGAAAATTGAAAAAATCCGGTTTATCCTGGAAACGGCTTGAAGAGTTTGGTTTAGAATATCGCTATATCGCCCAGTATTTGCAGAAAAAAATAAGTTATCAAAAAATGGTAGAAAAGATTCAGAAAGAAAGCGAGAAATTCGCCAAACGCCAGATGACCTGGTTTAAGCGGAATAAAAAAATCACGTGGATCAAGAATTATAAAGAATCCTCAAAGCTAGTGAAGAATTTTTTAGAAAAATAAAAGGAGGGAAGTCTCTCTCCTAAGTTTCATCGTGAGGATAGACAGATTTTATTATACTATTTAGTTCCCGTCAATAACTCTTTTAATAAACGATTAGCCACTTCTGGGCTTGCCCTTCCTTTTGTGACGGCCATTACTGGCCGACCAAAAATTGAAGAGAGGCTTCTTTTCCTTTTTTATAATCCGCTACCACTTTTTGATTTTTCTCAATTACGTCCTTTA
>CAZDIG010000008.1:8009-17261 GCA_964505465.1 uncultured Candidatus Saccharibacteria bacterium | reverse complement strand
CAAATTATTTATTTCGGCGATATAGCCCGGCTTCCTTACGGCACAAAGGGAGAAAAATTTGTTAAAAAATACTCGGCGAAGATTACTGATTGGCTTATCAAAAAAGGCGCAAAAATTATTATTGTTGCCTGTAATACTTCTTCTGCCTGGGCAGCAGATTCTCTGAAAAAAGAATTTTCCGCCCATGGCGGATCCGCCTCAGGCGGAAAAAACGTCCCCATTTTTGAAATGATAACGCCGGCGATAAAAGAAGCTAAACGCGTTTCCAGAAATAGAAAAATCGGGATAATCGGCACTCCTGGCACTATTAAAAGCGGCGTTTACGAAAAAAAACTCTCTCAACTTAATAACGGTTTTAGGATTTTTTCAAAGGACTGTCCTTTGTTTGTTCCTTTGGTTGAGGAGGGGTGGGTAGAAGGAGGAGTAACGGAAGAAATTGCGAGGGAGTATTTGAAACCTATAAAACAAAAAAATATTGACGCCTTAATTCTCGGCTGCACTCATTATCCATTACTTAAAAATGTTATTGTGAAAATAATGGGAGGGAAAGTAAAAATCGTAAATCCGGCAGAAAGTTTAATAAAAGAAGTTAAATTATTTCTTAAAAATAATCCTAAGGTTGAATCGCAATTAAAAAAAGGAAATAAACATCAGTTCTTTTTCAGCGACACACCATATAATTTTCAAAAAATCAGCCACCTTTGTTTTAAAAGAAAGATCAAGATAAAAGTTCAAGATCCTTTCTAACGATAAGAAACCATGGCTCGGAAAGATAACTTTTGGTACACGCGAGTTTTTTCCAGCGAAAAACTCGCTGCTACTCGCGAATTGCCCGTTTTGGACGGGGCCAAGCCAATTCGCTCCGGATTGTCCCAAAAGTTATCTTTCCTCACTTACTAAATTTGTTAAATATATTGGATAATGAAACTATTTAAAAATAAAAGAATTACCATAATGGGTTTGGGGCTTCATGGCGGGGGAGCGGGGGTGGCAAAATTTTTCTGCAAACAAGGGGCTAAAGTCACAGTTACCGATCTTAAAAGTAAAGAACGGTTAAAAGAATCTCTCTATAAATTAAGGGGATACAAAATAGAATATGTTTTAGGCGAACACAGGCCAAAAGAATTCAGCGCCGCCGACTTGATTATTAAAAATCCCGATGTTCCCGGCAACTCTCCTTTCTTAAAAATTGCGAGAGGGCACAAGATTCCGGTTGAAACAGACATCAATTTGTTTTTTAAACTGACCAGCGCTCCAATCATTGGAATTACAGGCACTAAGGGAAAATCCACGGTAGCTACCCTAATATACCTGCTTTTAAAGGATAAATACAAAAATACAATTTTAGCGGGGAATATCGGCGTTTCTCCTCTGGAATACCTTTCAAAAATAAATAAGAGAACCAAGGTTGTATTGGAACTTTCAAGTTTTGCCTTGGAAAACCTGAAAACCAGCCCAAAAGTAGCCGTGATCACAAATATTTATCCCGATCACTTAAATAGATACAAAAATTTATCGGATTACATTGATGCAAAAAAGAGGGTTTTTAAATATCAAACTAAAAGAGATATTTTGATTCTGAATTATGATAATCTCGTCACGAGAGGATTCTCTAAAAACGCTCTATCAAGAGTGTATTTTTATTCCACAAAAACATTACCTAAGAAAAATCAGAAAAAAAATTTCTCTTGTTTTCTGAAAAAAAATGAAATATTTTTTGGTAAAGAAACAAAGCTCATTTATGACGCCCGGAAGATTAAGTTGTATGGGGAACATAATCTATCTAATATTTTGGCGGCCGTTTCTGTCGCAAAATTACTTAAGGTTCCAACACAAAATATTCAAATCGTTCTTCAGAAATTCAAAGGGATTCCTTGGAGGCAGGAATTTATCAAAGAAAATAGGGGAGTGAAATACTTTAACGATACCGCCGCCACAATGCCGGAATCAGCGATTGAAGCTATTAAAACTTTTTCCCAAAGATTCCCCGAATCAAAAATAATCCTTATTGCCGGCGGGGTAAACAAAAAGCTTGAGTATAGAAATCTCGCCGCCGAAATTAAGGATAGAATAAATTATCTTGTTCTTTTGCCGGGAACAGCTTCTGATAAAATTAAAGAAGGGTTGGAAATTTTAAATTCTAATATTCCAGTTTCCTCCGTTGATTCAGTGGAAAAAGCGGTAAAAATTGCTTCAAAAATCGCCCAAGATGGTGATATCGTTTTGTTGTCGCCGGGCGCCGCCAGTTTCAATTTATTTAAAAACGAGTTTGATAGGGGAGAAAAATTTAACAAAGCGGTAAAAGCGCTAAAATAAGATGAAATCCGGTCAATTTGACTACATTCTATTTTTTTCAGTAGTTATTTTGCTTATCCTAAGTAATTTAATTTTAGCGCCGCTCTCAGCACCCTTTTCTTTTAAAAGATTCGGCACTACAAATTATTTTGTAATTCATCAGATAGTTTATGGTTTGCTGCCGGGGTTGGCATTGGGACTGTTTTTTTATAAAATTCCCTTAGGTTTTTTAAAAAAAATCTCTCCTTTTCTTTTTCTGATAAATATAATATTTTTAATCTTTGTTTTTTTGCCGTTTATCGGTTCCCGTCTTCAGGGGGCCAGTCGGTGGTTGAGTATTGGCGGAGTTACCTTTCAGCCGTCGGAATTTCTAAAACTTAGTGTGATTTTATTTTTAAGCGGATGGCTTAAAAATATTTCAGCTGACCAGACAATGACGAAAAAATATCTTTTAAAAACAAGAAAGAAGAATTATAATTTAAGAAGCAGCCTAATTCCCTTTTTGGTTATTTCCGGCTTCATCAGCTTAATCCTTGTTCTCCAGCCGGATATAAGCACCCTGACAATAATTGCTCTAGTTTCATTAATATTGTATTTTGCGATTGGGACGCCATTTTGGCACAGCATTTTAATAGTTTTAGCGGGAGCAGGAGGGTTGATTGCCCTAATAAACATATCTTCTTACCGGTTTTCCCGCCTTCTGGCATTTTTAAAACCAGAGATAGATCCTATGGGAATCGGTTATCAGGTTAAGCAAGCTCTAATTGCCGTAGGTTCGGGAGGATTCTGGGGACGAGGGATAGGAACGTCTATTCAAAAATTCGGTTTTTTACCTCATCCGATGTCAGACTCAATTTTCGCGGTCTATGCGGAGGAAACCGGTTTGGCTGGGGCCATTGTTTTAATTTCTCTTTTCCTGGTATTTTTATGGAGGGGTTTAAAAATTTCAAAAGCGACTTCAGATAAATTTTGTCAGCTCGCGGCAATCGGGATCAGCTCCTGGGTTGTGATCCAAGCTTTCTTTAATATCGGTTCTATAGTCGGTATCCTGCCGTTGGCTGGAATCCCTCTCCCTTTCATCAGCTACGGCGGATCGCATTTAGTTACCGAGTTGGCGGCAGTTGGAATTCTATTAAATATTTCAAAACATAAAAACCCATGAAAATTTTATTTACAGGAGGTGGTACTGGCGGCCATGTTTTTCCAATAATCGCGGTTATTCGGGAAATGAGGAAAATGTATCCCGGAAAAGACTTCCAGTTTTTTTTCTTAGGGCCAAAAGATGAATTCGGCTCTATTCTGCTTTCCCAAGAAGGAGTTGAAACAAAGAATATTTTAGCCGGAAAGATTAGGCGCTATTTTTCTTTTGAAAATTTCCTTGATATTTTAAAAATTCCAATCGGTATTTTTCAAAGTTTTATCTATCTTTTGTTTAGAATCCGGCCAAAGCTTATTTTCAGTAAGGGCGGATATGGCGCGCTTCCCGTGGTTTTGTGCGCAAAAATTTTAAGAATACCGGTTTTTATCCACGAGTCCGATGTTGTTCCTGGTCTCGCAAACAAAATCGCGGGCAAATGGGCAAAGAAAATTTTTATTTCTTTTCCAAGAACAGAATATTTCCCCTTGGGAAAAACTATTTTAGCCGGGAATCCGATAAGAACCGAAATTTTAGACGGATCTAAAGAAGAAGCAAAAAAATTGTTTGAGCTTACTTTTGGAAAACCGGTAATTTTATTTTTAGGAGGATCTCAGGGCGCCCAAGCCATAAACGACTTCGTTCTCAGGATTTTAAATATGATTCTTAAAGATTTTGAAATAATTCATCAGTGCGGCAGGGAAAATTTTAATGAAGTAAAAAATGAGGCCCGGGTTGTAATTGAAGAAGGGCTAACAAGATACTACCATCCTTATCCTTTTTTGAACGAGGACGAGTTAAAGCACGCTTACGCGGCGGCAGACCTTATTGTTTCACGGGCTGGTTCAGGAAGTATTTTTGAGATTGCCGCGGTCGGCAAGCCCAGCGTTTTGGTTCCTCTGCCATCGGCGGCAGCCGACCATCAGTCTAAAAACGCCTATGCTTATGCTGAAGATGGGGCGTGTGTGGTGATTGAGCAGGAAAATCTAACCCCCAACTTCTTTTTAGAAAAAATCCGTTACTTATTTTTAAACACTGAAGATTTTGAAAATATGAAATCAGGCGCTAAAAAATTCGCCAAACCTCTGGCGGCGAAAACAATTGCGAGGCATATTTTAGAATACTTTGTGTTATCATAATTATGATGAATCCAGAGTTAAAACTAATTAAACCCGGCGAGGTCCGCGTTAGGTATGCACCCTCTCCAACAGGGCTTTTCCATATCGGTTCGGCCAGAACCGCTCTCTTTAATTATCTTTTCGCCAAAAAATATAAAGGCAGCTTTATTTTAAGGATTGAAGATACCGATGTTGAGAGATCAAAACCGGAATTTGAGAAAAATATTATTGAGGGTTTAAAATGGTTGGGGATTGACTGGACCGAAGGCCCCGATGCCGAAGGAAAACACGGCCCTTATCGGCAAAGCGAGAGAACAGAGATTTACTCTAAATATTTAAAACAGCTCCTTAAGGAGAAAAAAGCTTATTATTGTTTTTGTTCGGAAGAGGAGTTAGAGGTACAGAGGCAATATTTAATGTCTATTGGCCAGTCGCCCCGTTATAGCGGAAAATGCGCCAAACTCTCCGAAAAAGAGGCAAAAAAATATTTAACCGAAGGAAAACCGTCGGTTATAAGATTAAAAACGCCTCTCCAAAAAATCAAATTTTTAGATCTAATAAGAGGGAAAATTGAGTTTGACAGCGGTTTGATAGGGGATATCGTCATTGCTAAAAACGAAAAATCGCCATTGTTTATTTTGGCCGGCGTGATCGACGACTACGAGATGAAAATTTCTCACGTTATTCGCGGAGAAGATCATATTTCAAACACTCCGAAACAAATTTTACTTCAAAAAGCATTAGGCCTCCCTCAGCCAAAATACGCACACTTGCCCTTGATTCTAGGTCCGGACAGGGCGAAATTAAGCAAAAGACACGGCGCCCTGCCGGTATCGGACTATCAAAAGGTAGGATATTTGCCCGAAGCGATAATTAATTTTATTGCCTTTTTGGGCTGGAACCCCGGCGATGAAAGAGAATTTTTTAATATCAACTCTCTAATTAAAGAGTTTTCCTTGGAGGGGGTGCAAAAAGGAGGGGCAGTTTTTAATATTCAGAGATTGGATTTCCTGAACGGTTTTTATATCCGTCAGGCGTCATTAGACAGGCTAACAAAGCTCTGTTTGCCTTATTTGATTAAAAGTGGTTTAATAAAACCGGCTCTGGAATCGGAACTAAACAGTCATTACAAAGAAGAAACACTCACTCATTTTTACGGAATTCCGGAAACGGGAGAAAAAATATCTTTTGATTATCTAAAAAAGGTTATAGCGATACATCAACAAAGGCTTAAAAAATTATCAGAAATTTCTGAATTAATAGACTTTTTCTTTAAAGAAAAATTAAGCTATCCGAGAAACCTACTTCGTTGGCAGAATATGGAAGACGCAGAGCTTTTTCAAACCCTTGATAAATTAGAAGAAATATTATCTAAAATAACTACAGAAGAATGGAATTCAAAAAATTTAGAATCAATTCTTTTGAGTGAAGCCGAAAAAATTCACCATGGCAAAAGCAGGGGATACCTCCTTTGGCCCCTAAGGGCTGCTTTAACAGGAAAAGAAGCTTCGGTGGGACCTTTTGAAATAACAGAGATTTTAGGAAAAGAAAAAACTTTGAAAAGAATTAAAGAAGCAAAAAACATTTTACATGAATAAATACTTTAATATCATTATTATCGCCGTCATCTTAGCTATTGTTTTTCTTTCCCAACAGCCGTTTTTCAAAAAAATAAGTCAACCCTTGGCTGTAAAACTATTGGAATGGTGGGAATTTTTAAAAGAGAAAGGGGAACAGCTTTTTCAGAAAGTAAAGAATACTTTTGAGAAACATATCTGGGAAAGGATTAAGGCCGAAATAAACAAAAGAACCGGGATTTTTAAAAAAGAGGTTGTTTCAGAAAAAGAAAAAATAGAATCAGAAATCCAAGCGACTCTTTGGCAAAGAATAAAAAATTTTTTTGGAGAAAGACTTTTAAAATTCGTTAAATAAACCTAACAGGGGAGTACTTGACAGCGGCTTTTCAGCCGCTTATTATTAATATAAGAAAGTGAGTATAATATCCCTTACACTCATAAATATATGGAAAAATCCAATATCACCATAATTAAACAAATCCCCCTCTTTTTAATTTATTGCACAGAAAGAGGTTTATCAAATAAAACTCAAGAAAATTATCAGCACTATCTTAAAAAGTTTATTCACTGGCTTGAAATGGGCAAAAAAGAAAACCTCCTACCCCACGAATTAACCGCTGACGATATTTGGAAATACCGCCTATATTTATCCCGTTATCAGAACGAAAAAGGCCAGCCCCTTAAACGGGTTACCCAAAACTACTATTTAATCGCGCTACGAGCCCTTCTGGGCTACTTTATAGCTAAAGACATAGTTTCACTACCCCCCGAGAAGATAACTCTCCCAAAGGACGCTAAAAGCGAAAAAACCATAAAATTCCTTAATTTAGAGCAAATAGAACGGCTTTTACTGGTTCCCAATACAAAAACCCGGAAGGGCTTAAGGGATAAGGCGATTTTAGCGACACTAATTGCCACTGGTTTAAAAGTTAATCAGTTGGCGAAACTTAATAGAAATCAACTAAAAGATATACCAGGAGAAATTCTACCCTTAATTAGAGAGTACCTAAAAACCAGAAAAGATAAAAATAATGCTTTATTCATTAATTATCAGGCGAGAAAAGGTTCTATTGGAAAAAGATTAACTAACCGTTCTATAGAAAGAATCGTTAATTATTATGGAAGAAAAATCAATCTTCCATTTTTTATTACCCCTGAAATACTCAGATGGGCACGAGCCCATGTTTTATTAAATGAAGAAATTAAAGTTTATAATCCTCAAAACCATAAAGTCTTTGTAATCAAAAGTTATAATAAAGAATCAATAAAAACTCCTTCTTTAAACCAAGAAGATAAAAAGGAACTCCTCCCTCTCTGGCATATAGTAGAAAATATTATTAATAAAGAAATTAGTTGGCTTAAAAATGCCATTCCAACTATGCCCGAAAACTACAAAGCAAATCCCCCATTTTTAAAACATGATGATTCTATTCTGCGAAAAATCGCAATTTTTATAGTAGGCGGAAAAATTAAAGCCGCCGAACTAAATAACGAAGAAAAAAATAAAGATTTGTGGGATAATCTTACAGAAAAAGAAGGTATTAATAAAATAAATAGACATGGACAGGAGTGGCATAAAAAAATGATGGATGTAATTTATGAATATTTCAAATTGCGAAGATGCAATATTATTTTAGAACCAGTTTTAAATTACGGACGAGCGGATTTAGGAATTTATTTAAATCAAAACAACCCTCTTTATGTTGAGATTAGTACGGTTTCATTGTTTAAACTTTGGTATAATCTTTCGACAATGAAAAATGCCACTTTCTTAATTATCCCATCTGAAAATAAAGTAATAGAATTAAGTATTTGATACTATGAAAAATATCCAACTCCCCAATTTGGATGATTTCCTTTTGAATCTACAAGTGAACAACCTTTCCCAGGAAACAATTTATAATTATGAGAGGGATTTAAAAGTTTTTGAAGATTTCCTAAATGAGATTAATTTAAATTTTGAAAAAGTTGACAAAAAAACAATACTTAACTATAAAGCTTATTTAACCTCTCAAGATCGAAAAACACCTAAAGCTCAAAGTGGGAAAAAAAGACTCAGTAGTTATTCCATAAACAGAATGTTATCTGCGTTAAGATCGTATCTAAAATATTCGATTGATATGGATTACAAATCACCAATTTCTCCAAACGAGATTAAATTGGTGAAGACAGAAAGAAAACATCCTAGAGTTTCAGAGCTTGAGGAGATAATAAGATTAATTAAATCACCCACTCAATTTGAAAAAAATGAAATTGTGGCTTTAAGAAACCGGGCAATTCTTGAGACATTATTTTCAACCGGCATGAGGATTTCCGAATTAGTCAATCTAAAGAAAGACCAGATTGATAAAACAGGGAGAATTTTTATTAGGGGTAAGGGTAAAAAAGAAAGATTTGTCTACTTAACCCCAAGAGCTCAAAAACATATTAAAAATTATTTAGAGGTTCGTGGTGAAACCGAATCTCCTTTTTTATTTATTCCTTGTCGAGGAAAAAACGCTAACGTAAAAGATAAAAAAATTTCTCCCAACTATTTAGAAATGAAAGTTAAAAAATATCGAGAATTACTAGGATTAAACATTCCTATTACCGTCCATGGAATTAGACATGCTTTCGCCACCTATTTAGCTGAAAGCGGCGCTAATCCGGCAGCAATTCAGATTCTTTTAGGTCACGAATCTTTAGATACTACTACTCGTTATGTTCATGCCTCCGACCGTTATGCGGAAAGGATTCAGCGAAAGTTTCATCCTCTTAAAGAATAAAGGTTGGAAAGATTTTACTATCAATAAATGTCGCACAATGTAAAAACCTTGGTTTTAACCAAGGTTTAAGAATTCCTGTTTTAAAAAGGGATTAATCCCCCATTTTGGTTTATTTACCCTCTTTTATAGAAAGGACGCCGGAGGTTTGCAAAATGTCATCGGGTTCTCTTGGTTCCGCTGGTTCAAGGACCATATTTTTTCCTACAGAAAGAAATCTTATTCTGCAATGAGTAATATCAATAGGCCTTCCGGCTCTTGATACCGTTCTCTTTCCTTTGCTGTCCACCGGCCCAAATTCATAGGTTGAATTATAGGTCTTTACCATCATCGCCCCCTTAGGGATATTTTCTGTTCCTACCATA
>CAZDIG010000008.1:0-7909 GCA_964505465.1 uncultured Candidatus Saccharibacteria bacterium | reverse complement strand
TAGGGCAACGTAAATATTCCGCAACGAAATTCTGTTTTGGTTACCGGCGCCACCAGGAGCGTCAGGGTCGCCTCTTAGTTCCGGGTGCTGGAATTTCCAATTCCTTTCTTCCTCTTTTTGGCACTCTCTTAAAACATCATCAACGGGAATTTGGCGCTCATTAGCAAAAAGAAAAATGCTTCCGACAGCAATTTCTCCGTTTGGAGAAAATCCCTCCAAGAACCTTTCAATTTTTTCAACATCTTCTGATTTAAAACATTTTAATAATTCTTCCCGAATTCGCTGCAGCATATTTTCCTCCTTCTATTGGGGTGTTTATTTTATCAAATAAAGTGGAGTTTCTTGGTGCGCTTCACAGGATTTTCCGCAGAATGGACAATAAGTTGGTCGACACCAAGTGATTGGTGTCCCGGCCCATTCTTTCTTCTTTTCAACATGATGGCACTTCTTACAAATAAAAATATATTCGTCATAATAATCTTTTCTATTACTAACATCGCGGGAAAAGCATTCTCCCTCGTTGCCGCATTTCGGGCATTGATGATTTTGCATCTTTTACCTCCTCTAAAACGATTATTAGATGTTAAAGGGCTTTGGCCAATAGACCGATTCTAACATAAGTATTATATATGTCAATATTAAAAAAGTTTATGAAAATCGTCGTCAATTTCTATATTGCTTATTTTTATTTTATTCGGTTCCGTTTCGTAGATAATTTTTCCGACAATAATTTCCTTGATAATAACCTTACCGTTTGTTTTTAAATAATAATTTTTATAATATATTTTTTCTTTTCCCTTGATTTTCTCCTCAATCCTTTTGGGTAGCGCCGAGGGTGAAATTAAAAAAGAAAAATCGCTTTCAACCACTTCGGAAAAAACTCTTAGATTATAAAAATCCGACAAATTAAGGGGCCCTGTTTTAATTTTAATGATTATTATTTTACCCCATCTTTTATCCTGTTTGGCTCTCGGCCGGATTACGCCTATTAGATCGGGCTCGTATGAATAAAATTTCAAAACCTTCCGGATTTCCGGATGGGCAAAACCAATATCTCTTGGGATGGGATCGTGGGTCTTAATTAATTTAATCTTAACCCCTAAATTATTGGCTATATTATTTTCAAAATATTTTTTAATTGGATTATATAAATCTCTTTCATTCATACTGGGCATACATTTATATATTTTATTTATTTTTTATATAATATAGATATATTCTATCAAAAAAAAGCATTCTTGGCGATACTCCGTCCCCCAGCCCTAAATATTTGACATAATAGAATAAATGTGGTAAAATTATTGTATATGATGGAAAAAATTATACCAATTATAATCATTATGGTTGCTTTTGGGGTTATGTTTTATTCGGTATTTTCTTTACTGGGTTCTTTTGATAATATGCCGGAAAATATCTCTTGGAATTTTTCGCTTGAAAGCATAAAATCATTTTTTCTCGCCCAGATGAAGTCTTCATTAGAGAAACAAGGACAAGAAACCAGCGAGACGGAAGATAATGTTCAAACATCCGGCGACTCGGATGACAGCGCCTCCCTACCATCCTCGCCTAAACCAAAAAATGGATATACGATCAATCTTTCTGAAACGCCATCAACCCCGGTCCCAAAACCTGCCGTAACTATAAATACTTCAATAATTTCTAGCCCCCAAGAGGGAGAAGCCCTCAACACCACGAACGATGTTACTTTTGAATTCAGTTCCAGGGTTACTCCCAAAGAAACCGAAGGCCAAATCACATTTGAGACGAAGATTGAAGGGTTAGACGAAGACTGGCAATTAACCTATTCTAACGATAGGACAATCAATTTTCCGCCCGGCCCCAAAGAATATACTTTTTTAGTTAGAGCTAAAATTGAATTTTGGAAAGGCGAAGAATATAAAAACTATACCGATCCAACGCCAGCAAAACGGACATTCAAAATAAACACTTCTCCATATTTTGGCAAGGTAAAAATCAGCTACATTGAAAAACGCGATTATAACGGAGTTACCGGTTCTTTAATAACCCTCTATACTTATTTAGACAGCAATGAGAAAGTTAATATTACCGGTTGGCGGATTGAGGGGGAAAACGGCGGTTTTACGATACCGCAGGGAACAGAAAAATATGATCCGAGCTATAATTTATTGCCCAGCGAGAATGTATTCCGTCAGGATATTATTCTGAATTACTATGACTTGGTATATTTATCAAGCGAAAAAAATCCATTAGGAAGAAATCGAGATTTCCGTCTTAATAAATGCTTCGGTTATTTAAAAAACTATTATAATTTTCCCGTAGACTTTTACGGGAACTGTCCTTTATCCCAAAGAGAAGATGTTTTCAGTCTTGAAGATTGCTGCCAGAAATACATTCTTGAGTTGGGACAATGCGAAGAGCCAAACTACTGGGAAAACCCATGGCTTTATTCCTATACTAATTGCGTAAACTATGTTAACAACAATCTTAACTATACCGGATGTTATAGAAATCATTCTAACGACGAGGATTTTCTGCAAGACGACTGGTATATTTATATGGACAGGAATTTTGTCGGCCGAGGGATAGATACATTTTATCTGCGCGACAAATCCGGGCTTTTGGTGGATAAATACGAATACGAAGATTTGTGTTGCGAATATTAAATAAAATGATTCAGATAACCTAAAAGCGCCCCGCGGGGCGCTTTTAGGTTATCTTCCAAATCTTCTTTGGCGGAGGTTATATTCTTCCAGGGCCCTATCCAGGTCTTTTTCTGTAAACTCAGGCCAGAGTTTTTTAGAAAAATATAATTCGGAATAAGCCGCCTGCCAGATTACAAAATTAGAAAGCCGCATTTCTCCGCCGGCGCGGATAACGAGATCCGGGACGGGTAGCCCAGCGGTTGAGAGATAATTTTCAAACAATTCTTCATTAATTTTCTCGGTAGAAATTCTGTCTTTTATGATTTTTTGAACTGCTTGCAAGATGTCCCATTTTCCACCATAACTTACAGCTAGATTTAAATAAAAATCTTTGTTATTCTTCGTAAGGCCCTCAATCTCTGTAACTACCTTCTGTAGGGATTTTGGTAGTCTCTTTTTTTGTCCTATAATTCTAACTCTTACTCCATTTTCTTGGAATATCTCCTTATCTTCAGATAGATACCTTTCAAATAAATTCATTAAATAATCAATCTCTTTTCTGGAGCGGTTCCAGTTTTCCGTAGAAAATCCAAAAACAGTAATTACCTTTACTCCTTTATTTTTGCACCAAGTCAAAAATCCTCTCAAATTATCCTTTCCTCTAAAATGACCTTTGAGGGTCGGCAGGCCGTGTTTTTTGGCCCAGCGCCGGTTTCCGTCAGGAAATAATACGATATGTTGTGGGACATTCTTCATATATTTTTATAGGCGGTTTTTCTTGATATTTGGCGAATAGAAAACCTAAACTAAAAGAAAATAAAGAAATTAGAAAAACAATGACTAATAATATTATACTACTTAAGTTAGTTTTGACAATTTGAATTATTTTTGATAAGATATTTCTATCCATTATAAAAATAAAAAAGCCGATATTAAACTATGGCAAAAACAAAAGCGGCAGGATCTACGAGGCTAGGAAGGGATTCGGCACCGAAATATTTAGGAATTAAAGTTTTTGACGGACAATCTGCTAAACCAGGAATGATAATCGTTCGCCAGAGAGGAACAAAATTTATTGCCGGTAAAAATGTTAAGAAGGGCTCGGACGATACGCTCTTTGCTATCAAAACAGGGGTAGTGCACTTTGGTTTAAAGAGGAAAAAGAGATTTGATAACAAGCAGAAAGTTGTTAAGGTTGTAAATATTGAATAAAGCTTTCGGATTATTTTTTAACCTTGCGGCAGATTTTAACAAATTCTCTGAATAAAGGATGGGGCTTCAAGGGCCTCGATTTAAATTCGGGATGGAATTGGGTACCTACAAAGAAAGGATGCTTGGGTAGTTCAATTATTTCCACTAAATCTTTTTCAGGATTAACTCCTGACATAATCATTCCTTTTTCCTCCAAGATTTTCCTAAAATCGTTATTCAACTCATAGCGGTGTCGATGGCGTTCAGATATTTCTGGACTATTGTAAGCCCGATAGCTCAAAGTTTTTGGTGATATTTTACAAGGATAAGCTCCTAATCTCATTGTTCCGCCGTATTTTTTTTCTCTCAAAAGAACCTTTTGTTCTGGCATCACGTCAATTACCGGAGATTTGCAATTTTTGCAAAATTCAACAGAATTTGCTTCTTTAAGTCCGCAGACATTTCTAGCAAACTCTATTACCGCCAATTGCATTCCTAAACAAAGTCCCAAAAAAGGGATTTTTTGTTTCCTGCAAAATTCAATTGCTTTTATTTTTCCCTCAATTCCCCGGCCGCCAAAACCGCCGGGCACAATCACTCCGTCAAATTGCCTTAATTCTTTAAGATTACGCGGATCTTTCTCGTAATTTTCCGCGTCAAACCAAATAATTTCAGGCTTAACTTTTAACGCAAAAGCCGCGTGTTTTATGGCCTCAATTATTGAAATATAGGAATCCATCAGGGTGAATTTTCCTGTTTTGAAATATTTACCAACCATTCCTATTTTGACTTTATCCTTGGGATTGTTGATATTTTTGACCAATCTAGCCCAGTCTTTTAGATTATTTTTCCTGTTTTTTAAACCAAACTTTTTAAAAATTCTATTTGCTAAATTTTCTTTCTCAAAGTTAATCGGTATTTCATAGATTGATTTTATATCGGGAGCTGAAATTACGTCTTTTTCTGAAATATTACAAAAAATAGAAATTTTCTTCTTACGAGGTTCGTCCAATAAAAACTGGGATCTGGCTAAAATTATGTCCGGCTGAATCCCGGCCGAATTCAAAGTCCTTACTGCATATTGAGTGGGTTTTGTTTTCATTTCTCCTATCATTTTAGGTACCGGCAGATAACTTACTAAAATAAAAATAACATCCTTAGGATGTTTTAATTTCATCATTCTGGCGGCTTCCAAGAATAGAAGGTTTTGATACTCCCCTACCGTCCCCCCAATTTCAATTAGTATAAAATCCGCTTTATTCTTTCTGACAACTTTTTTTATTCTTGAAATTACTTCTTCCGGGATATGAGGGACAACCTCAACGCACTTGCCGCCGTATTCTAAATTCCTCTCTTTCTCAATGACTTTTTGATAGACCCTGCCGGTTGTAATATAGTTATAAGTACTTAAGCTTTGATCTAAAAATCTTTCGTAGTTACCCAAATCTTGGTCGCACTCTGTTCCGTCATCGGTCACAAAAACCTCTCCGTGTTCAATCGGATTCATCGTGCCAGCATCCACATTAATATAAGGGTCAATTTTAATCGCTGTTACTTTAAACCCTTTGCTTTTTAGGATTCTTCCGATTGAAGCAGTGGCTACGCCTTTTCCTATTCCAGACATCACCCCGCCCGCGACAAAAATAAATTTAGCCATTAATAATAGCCACTAGCCATTAGTGAAAATTTTTTAATACTATTGGCTATTCACTAGTGGCTACTGGCTGAATTATTACTTTTATTTCGGTTTCCAAATTATGCTCAAGATTGATTTTTATAAGATACTCGCCCAAATTTTTAATTGGTTTTTCTAATCCAATCTGACTCTTTTTTACCTCAAAACCTGATTTTTTTAATTCTTCCAAAATTCTTTGCTTTGTAATTGATTCAAAAAGCTGACCCTCTTCCCCCATTTTTACGGGTATAATTAACTCCACCCCATCAAGATTAGAAGCTAAAGCTTGAACTTTTTTCAACTCCTCTTCGTCTTTTTTCTCCCCTATTTCTTTCTGAGCCTCCAGCCAATTTAAATTTTCAGGAGTTGCTGGCTTTGCCAATTCTTTAGGAAGCAAAAAATTTCTGGCATAGCCGTCTTTTACTTCCACTACTTCGTATTTTTTTCCTACGCTTTCAACGTCTTGAAGAAGAATCACTCGCATAGAATCATTGAAAATATTTTAATGATTATTATATGATACTACAAATTTTTGATAAACTCAATAGCTTTTTCTAATTGAGGATCGCGATTTTCTTGGTAGTCCTCATCTGTCATTTCCACTTCTATATCGGGTTCTAGGCCAACCCCAGAAATAGAAATACCTTTGGGTGTAAGCCATTTAGCAACCGTGATTTTAACAGAAGAATCTTTCTCTAATCTTACTTGTTCTTGGATAGATCCTTTGCCGAAAGACTTTTCACCAATTAATTTAGCATTATAATTATCTCTTAAGGCACCGGCTAAAATTTCAGACGCCGAAGCCGACCCCTGATTTATCAAAACAACCGTTGGATACTGATAAAACTCGCCATTTCCCTCGGATCTATAAATATTTTTTTCTTTATCCTGACCGAAGTCTTCAATGACAACAGTTTTATTTTTTTCCAAGAACCATCCGGCCACGTATTGAGCCACTTCAAGATAGCCGCCAGGATTATTACGGAGGTCTAAAATTACCTTTTTCGCCGGGCTGTTTAAAATTTCAATCGCTTTTTTTCTGAACTCAAAATTTAAGTTCTCACTGAATTGGTAAATGCGGACATAAGCGATATCGTTATCTATTAACTCCCATTTTAAAGACGGGATTTTGATTACCTCTCTGATAACTTTAATATCCTGTGCGGTTTCCCATCCATCTCTAATAATAGTTAAGGTTACCTCTGTTCCCTTGGGACCGCGAATCAAACCTATCGCTTCCTCAACGGACATTTCAAAGGTTTCTAAATTATTTATTTTAATAATTTTATCTCCCGGCCTTAAACCGGCTTTTTGAGCAGGAGTTCCCTCTAGGGGTGCAATAACAATAAGCTGACCGTTTTTTATGTCTATTTCCATTCCTACTCCCTCGAAAGTTCCGGAAAGCTGTTCTTCAAATTCCTTCGTTTCTTCTGGATTATAGAAAACAGTATAAGGATCGTCTAGTGTTTTTGTCATTCCGGAAATCGCGCCGTAAATAATTTTTTGGTTATCAAACTTTTCGGGATTGATAAATTTTTCCTTAAGGACATTGTAGGTCTGCCAAAAAAGAGAAAAATCAATGTCTTCCGGTTGGCAGACTCTGCATATTACTAAATTTTTCCCCGTCTCAACGCCCGATTGAAAGCCGATAAAAATGGCGAAAATTACTCCAACCGTTAACAAAACTTTTTTAAAATTAAAATTCATAGCTACATTGTATCACAATTTATATCTCCAAACAATCTTTAATCTTGTATTAATTAGATCACCCTCCGACTACTAAAAAAATGAAGAGTAGGTTAGAAACTACTCTTCTTCAGCTAATTTTAAAAGTGCTTGAGCGATGTTTTGGGTAATTTCTTCTTTGCCATCATTCGGAGAAACCGGAAATCTTAAAGGGTAACCTATTTTTATAGTTATTTTATTCCTGAATCTCAACCATGAAAACAACCTATGCGGCGAATTTGGCAAAACCCCATCTGTCCCTTCTACCCACACAGGGACTACCTGGGCTTTTGTCTTTAAGGCTAACCAGCCTATTCCACTTTTCAATACCCTGATTCTTTTTCCGCTTCTGCTGTATAAAAAATCATCTCCCCTAAAAGTCCTGCCGCCTTCAGGAAATAGAATAATTATCCCATCTGAATCAAGAACTTTTTTCATCTGGAAAAGAGCCCTTAATTCTTCTCTTGCGTTTCCTCTGTTTACGGGGATCGCTCGGGATCTCAGCCAAAACCAATACCAAGGTTTATAGAAATTATTTCTGTCGGGAGTACTCCAGGGCGCGTATTTGAAAGGAGAAAAAAGATATTCTGGAAAAAATAAAGCCGGCAATAAGAACGGCTCAAGCAAGGAAGGATGGTTTGACGCCAGAATTATCTTCCTTTGCCAATGAGGAAAACTGTCCCAATGAGGGACC
>CAZDIG010000007.1:10299-17893 GCA_964505465.1 uncultured Candidatus Saccharibacteria bacterium | reverse complement strand
GAGGTGATTCTGTGAAGTTCTCTATTTTGAATTTCCATAATTCTGAAAATTGGCGGAAGGGGTGGGATTCGAACCCACGAGACCCTTTCGGGTCACGGCTTTCCGGGCCGTTCCGTTAAACCACTCCGGCACCCTTCCATGATAGACTTAAATTTTCATTCCACGTAAAGCGGCTACACGTTCTTCTAATGGAGGATGTGTCAAGAAAAGTTTTGCAAACCAATTTTCTTTTTCCTCACCCTTAAATGGCGAAGAAATAAAAAGGTGACTGGTGGCATTGTTGGTAATCCTCATTGGCGTTGGATCAGAAGAAATTTTTTCCAAGGCGCGGGCCAGCCCCTCTGGATATCTCGTCAAAAGGGCGCCCGAAGCATCGGCTAGGAACTCTCTTTTTCTGGAAATGGCTAATTTAATTAAAGTGGCGGCGATTGGCGCTAAAATTGCCGCAAGAATTCCTGCTAATAATAAAATGGCCTCCCCTCCACCTCGTTTCCTTGAATCCCGCCGTCTTCCTCCTCCCCAGAAACTGATTCTTAAAAACCAATTGGAAATTAAAACCACAATCCCGACCAAAATCGCAACCACCGCTCCTAAAAGCATATCCTTATTCCCGATGTGGGCTAGTTCATGGGCAATAACTCCTTCTAACTCCACCTTTTCTAATTTTTCCAGAAGGCCGCGGGTAACGGCCAATACTGCGTGGTTTGCGTCTCTGCCGGTCGCGAAAGCGTTGGGTTGTTTTTCTTCAATAATATAAATTTGAGGAAAGGGCAGGCCGGCCGTAATGCAGAGGTTTTCAACGAGTCGGTAAAGTTCGGGGTTATCCTTTTTCTCAACCGGTTTCGCTCTGGTTATCATTAAAACAATCTTATCTGAATACCAGTAACTTCCGAAGCTCATCAAAATACTGAAAATAACGGCTATTACTACAATAGCTGAATTATCAAGCAGATTGCCGAAAAACCAACCTAGTAAAACTATGAAAGTCAAAAATCCCAAGATTAAAATCCAGGTTTTTCGGGTATTTGATTCGGCTTGAGTGTATAATGTTGCCATAGTTTTTACTAAATTTTACCAACTTCCTCCGCCGCCTCCCCCGCCTCCGCCGCCAGAAGAACCTCCGCCAAAGCCGCTTCCTCCGCCGCCTGGCCGCGAAGCCAGAAAATTGTTCATGTTAGAAAGACTGTGATTCAACGAGTTCGTGAAAGCAATAGCTGTAAATCTGGGGCCGAAATCTCCCTTATACCACGAAGGCGGGTTGTTGTATATTCCCTCAAATGCCTTCGCCCATTTCTCGGCTATATTGAAAACAATAGCGTAAGGAAGATATTTTTCAAAGATATTCTCTTTTTCCTGAGATTGCAAGCGATATTTTTCAGCAGTATTAATATATTCTTTAAATCCGAGCGCGTACCAGTAAGCTCTCGCTCCTTTTTCCGTTTTCTTTGGCATTAATTTGGAAAAAATGAGGAATAAAATTCCAGAAGTGATAAAAGAAATCCCTAAAATAGGTTTGAAAAACAGGGAAAAAAATCCGACAAATATTATTGCTATTCCTATTCCCACCCACTTCCCTATTATTTTTCTGGGATTGGAAACAAAATATTTAAGCGAGGTGACTCTTTCGTAAATTTTATCAAGAATTTTGGGGAAATTTTTATAGAATTTATTTTTCAAACTGGAAAGCAACACCTTTTCTTTTGACCCAAAAATCTTTTCCAAAAGATCTTTCTCATATTCGCATAAATTTTCGTTTTTGACCCTAAAATCTTTTAAACTTTCGATTTCGTAATCATCAAAATGCAACAGACTAAAGATCTTTTTTAAAAAACCCATCTTTTCCGCTTTCTCATCAAACTTTTTTGGCCCGACTAACTCAAAAATATTCCGCTTTTTAATTTCTTTAATCTTAATATAGCCCCTAACCGCCAAATCAATAAGCGTGGCCGAAATGTCGGTTGTCTGCACCCTCTGTCTCACTATTAAATTTACTTCTGCCGGCCTTAAATTATCCGGCGGTTCATATTGGGCAATTATCGTCTTTTTGAGCCGCGGATCTTTTCCTTTTTTCCACCATTCTCTAAAAAGAAAAATAAATGCGAATATAGGAATGAATATTGGCCAGAAATCTCTTAATAACCAGAGGAGTCTCTGAATAATAGTGGGCTCCTCAACAATCCCTTTAGGCCAACCCAAAACAATTGTTAAACCCTCGCGAGGATTAAAACTTCTTTGACTCTCAAAATAAATATCTCCATCTTCGCTTAGTTTAAAGGTGCAGTTTTTTTCTTTTGAACCAAGAACGCCTGTGAAGCACTCAAATTTTAACTCTTTTTCCGAAACTCTTTGGGGTAAATGAATTATTGCGCTTGATTCTTCTATTGGTAATTGCCATTCGTTGCCGGTTACATTCCAGTAAAGCTCATCGTGCTCTTTAAAATATCCTATCCCATTCTGAACATTATAAAAAATATTATACTGATGTTCGCCGGTTATTAACCTATTAGGGTCGCCGATTTTAATTCGGAGATACTTCCCCTGCCTGGAAATGTTAAACAAATACGAGTTTGATTGTTCATCAATAACTTTTAAAACTTCAATTTTAATCCCTTTAACGGGGATATCCCGATAAATGCCATGTTTTAAGCTGTCGCCAAAATCATAAAGGATGCTTTCTTTAAATGATAAGGTGCCGTCTTTGTTTACCGTAATATCTACATCAAAATTTCTTATCTTTTCGGGATAAAAATTCGCTAAAGCAGTCCCGCGGGATAAAAACAATATACCTAAAATCCAAATCCACCCTATCCAGAAAATAGCTGCTTTCCTTTGCATATTGATTTATAGATCTATTAAAAATTCACTTTCACTGGCTCTTTTTCTTCCGGAGTTCCTATCTCAAAGAATTCCATTTTTTGGAATTTAAATAAATTGGCAATGATATTTGCCGGGAGGCTTTCAATCTTGATATTCAGGTCCCTAACGTTGCCGTTGTAAAATCTTCTGGCGGCTTGAATTTTATCCTCGGTATCGGTAAGCTCTCTTTGCAATTCTAAAAAGTTTTCCGAGGCCCGCAGTTGGGGATAATTTTCAGAAACCGCGAACAAGGTTTTAAGGGTGCCGGCTAAAATATTTTCAGCTTCTCCGATTTTCTTTGGGTCGCCCGATTGCTCGGCCACTATCGCTCTGGTCCTAGCCTCTGTAACCTTTTCAAAAACTCCTCTTTCATGGCTGGCGTAACCCCTTACAGTTTCAACTAAATTAGGGATCAAATCATATCTTCTTTTCAATTGAACATCAATATCAGACCAGGCTTCTTTGGCGCGATTGCGAAGAACAATGAAGCGATTATAAACAAAGACTGTCCAGAGAATTATGAGGACAATAATTCCTAGAACGAAATATAGAATACTCATAATAAGGTAATAAAATTTATATATAAACGACCTTTACCGAACACATAATAATTTATGTGCTCGGTTTACTTTGGTAATTTTGATATCAATTCGGCAATATGAAGGTATTGAGTAATGAATTTGTAGTTCAAAAGCTTTAAAAGCATTAAGAAATCTAAGATTTCCTCGCGAAATTCCTCGGGTCCGGAGAAAAGCTCCCAAAATTCTTTAGCGATATTTTTTGAATAACTGTGCAAAATTTCATAATCTGCTTTTTCTTTCAGATATTTGATTATCTTTTTAAATTCTCCCCTGTCCAGCCAAACCCCCTGGCACAGGTTGCAAATATCAATTTTTACTTCGGAACCGCCGTAGTTAACTTCGTAAAACGGCATCCGACACTCCGGACAAATCCGACCGCCCCGCGAAATTTCAAATTTCTTTTTGTCTTTCCATAAATCAACGTCAAGCCAATTCAATTTTTCGTCTTTTTTATCCTTCGCCCATCTCAACTCTTCTTTTTCAAACCAAATACCGAGACATTTTGGGCAAAAATCAACTTCAACGTCATAGAGAATCGCTTTATCTAATCCGGTTTTGCAATTTGGACAGTTCATATATAGCTTATATTATTTTATTGTAATCAAAAACCCTCCTCTAAGCAAGAAGGGTTTTTAAGAAAGTATAAATTTAACTTAGTATTCATCCGGCATCGGTGGCATTTCTGCTCCTTTTTCTTTTTTCTCCGGCAACTCCCCCACTACCGCCTCTATTGTCAAAAGCATTGAAGCGGCAGAAGAAGCGTTTTCCAAAACGGTTCTGACAACTTTAGTCGGGTCAATCACGCCAGCTTTTATCAGGTCGCAAAATTCCATTTTTTGAGCGTCGAAACCGTAATTACCGCCCATTTCTTTCACTTTCTCAACAACCACCGCGCCGTCAGAACCGGCATTCTCGGCGATTTGCCTAATTGGTTTCTCCAATGCCCTTTTTAAAATTTCTAGACCGGTTTTTTCATCTCCTTCTAATCTGATTTTTTCCAAAATCGGAATAGACCCTAACAAAGCCACTCCGCCGCCGGGAAGAATTCCTTCCTCAATTGCGGCCCTGGTTGCGTTTAACGCGTTTTCGGTTTTTTTCTGTTTCGTTTTTTGTTCCACTTCAGTGGCCGCTCCCACTTTAATTACCGCCACCCCGCCGGTTAATTTAGCTAGTCTTTCTTGAAGCTTCTCCCGATCAAATTCCGATTCGGATTTCTTTAGTTCGCCTTTAATTTGGCTTACTCTTGCGTCAATATCTTCTTTTTTCCCTTTTCCCTCAATAATTGTAGTTTTTTCTTTCTCGGCAACAACCTTCCTCGCTCTGCCCAATTGTTTTAAATCAACATTTTCTAATTTTAATCCTAATTCTTCAGAAACCACTTGGGCGCCGGTAACAACAGCGATGTCCTGCAGTATTTCTTTTTTTCTGTCGCCAAACCCGGGAGCTTTTATTGCTAAAGTATTAAAAACTCCTCTAAGTTTGTTTACCACTAAGGTTGCTAAAGCATCTCCTTCAACTTCCTCGGCAATAATTACTAATTCTTTTTTCCCGGTTTTGACTATTTTTTCCAACACCGGCAAAATCTCGGCTAATGCTGAAATCTTTTTATCGGTAACAAGAATATAAGGTTCTTCCAAAACCGCTTCCATTCTTTCGGGGTTGGTAATCATATAATGGGAGAGATAACCCCTGTCAAATTGGAGGCCTTTCACAATTTCTCTCTCTAAACCAAATTTCTTGGATTCTTCAACGGTGATTACGCCGTCTTTTCCGATCTCGGAAAAAACCTCGGCAATTAAATTTCCTACTTCCGAGTCCAAGCTGGCAATGGTCGCCACTTGGGCGATTTCTTCTTTTTTTGAAATTGGTTTTGAGTTCCCTTTTAAATGTTCAACAACCGCTTTTACTCCTTTTTGAATTCCTCTTTTTATGGCCAAAGGGTCGGCTCCGGCAGCAACGTTTTTTAAACCCTCGGAAACAATGGCTTGGGTTAAAACCATAGCAGTTGTTGTTCCATCACCGGCAATCTCGCTGGTTTTCTCGGCCACCTCTTTTATAATTTCAACCCCTAAATTCTCAATTTTATCTTTTAACTCTATTTCTTTAACAATGCCTACTCCGTCATCGGAAATTTCTGGGACTCCAAAACCTTTATCTAAAACAACTAATCTGGCTTTGGGACCTAAAGTAACTTTAATTGTATTTGTAACTAGATCAATGCCAGCTTTTAATTTTTTTCTGGCATTTTCTCCAAAAAGAATTTGTTTTGGCATAATAATTTAAGGTAACAGTTATTCTAAAATTGCGAGAATATCCTCTTCTTTGGCGATTAGATATTCTTTGCCTTCGACTTTTATATCATTCGGACCATATTTTGTAAAAAGAACGATGTCGCCTTTTTTAACATCCATTAGTGCCCTTTTGCCGGAATGCAGCCTTCTGCCCGGCCCAACGGCAACAACCCGGCCTTGTTCCGGTTTATCTTTTTCAGCGTTATCGGGAAGCAGGATTCCTGTTTTGGTTTTTTCTTCCGCTTTAATCGGTTCAATAAGAATATGATCGGCTAATGGTTTTATTTTCATAATCTATATGTCTATTATTAAAGAAAATTATTTTTAGCAGACACGACCTATGACTGCTAATTATAAATTCTAATTTTTTAGAAGTAAGGTGTCAAGCCTTAATTATTTTAGGATTTGTTTAAGAAATTGTCCTGTATAGCTTTTTGCGGTTTTTGTGATTTCTTTTAACGTCCCTTCGGCAACAATAAAACCCCCTTTGTCCCCTCCTTCCGGCCCCAAATCAATTATCCAGTCGGCATTTTTTATCACATCTAAATTGTGTTCTATGACTAACACCGTGTTTTCCTGGTTAACCAACTCTTTCAAAACAAACAGTAATTTTTTAATGTCGTCGGGATGAAGGCCGGTGGTAGGTTCGTCTAAAAGGTACAATGTTTTGCCGGTGGCTTTTTTAGAAAGTTCGGTCGCTAATTTTACTCTTTGCGCTTCCCCGCCCGACAAAGAAGGAGCAGGTTGTCCTAATTCTATATAGTTTAAACCCACTTCGTTCAAGGTTTTCAGTTTTTGGTGAATTTGGGGTATATTTTTAAAAAATTCCAACGATTCTTCGGTTGTCATTTCTAAGACTTCGGCAATATTTTTACCTCTATACTCAATTTCCAGAGCTTCTTTGTTGTATCTTTTTCCCTTGCATTCCGAACAGGTAACAAAAACAGGGGGTAAAAAATACATTTCTATTTTTTTGACTCCTTGCCCCTGGCAGGCCTCGCATCTTCCGCCCTTCACATTAAAAGAAAACCGGCCGGGGCCGTATCCTCTAATTTTGGCTTCCCTCGTTTGTGCAAAAAGAGCGCGAATGTGAGAAAAAGTTCCGGTGTAGGTTGCCGGATTTGATCTTGGAGTCCTGCCAATCGGCGACTGGTCAACAATAACCACTTTATTCAGATATTCTGTACCCAGTATTTCCTTGTGTTTTCCGGGCTCAGAAGCTCCGTTGGTTTCCATAAAGAAAGAAGGTTCTTCTTCTAAGTTTTCCGAAGCAAATTTAGGACGGAGAGAATGGTAAAATTTCTTAAAAAGCGCTCTGGCCAAAATATCATTTACCAAGCTGCTTTTGCCGGATCCCGAAACTCCGGTGATACAAACAAATCGCCCCAAAGGAATTTTAACGTCAATATTCTTTAAATTATGCTCCTGCGCGCCTTTGATAATTAAGTATTTTGGGGGTTGGGATTTAGGGTTTTGACTCACCACCTCAACTTTTTTTATTCCTGATAGATATTCTCCGGTTAGAGTTTTTGATTTTAATAATTCTTTCGGCGTCCCTTCAAAAATTACGCGACCCCCGTGTTTTCCGGCTCCCGGTCCTATGTCAATCACCCAATCAGCTTTTCTTATTGTGTCGGGGTCGTGTTCCACCACCACTATTGAGTTTCCAAGGTCCCTTAATTTTTTTATGGTTTCAATCAACCTGTTTTGGTCTCGCGGATGGAGGCCGACTGATGGTTCGTCTAAAATGTACAAGACACCGGTGAGTTTTGAACCAATCTGGGTGGCTAATCTCACCCTTTGCTCTTCTCCTCCGGCTAAAGTTCCGGTTTTTCTGTCTAATGTTAAGTAATCCAAGCCCACATC
>CAZDIG010000007.1:8243-10199 GCA_964505465.1 uncultured Candidatus Saccharibacteria bacterium | reverse complement strand
TTTTGAACAATTGATTTTTCTACAATCTGATGGATTGATTTACTGTCTATGGTTACCGCCAGCGCCTCCGGCTTCAATCTTTTTCCTTTGCAGGCGGGGCATTCTTTTTTTATCATATACTGCTCAATTTCCTGGCGCGTGTAGTCAGAATCGGTTTCGCGGTATTTTCTCTCCAAGCCTGGTACCACCCCCTCAAACCCTTCCGTACCATAAAGAATAATATCTAAAACTTCTTTAGACAGATTTTTAATTGTCTCCTCCAGGGAAAAATTTTGTTTGTCGGCTAAATCAGACAGTTGCCACCAAAAGTAGCTTTGTCTGCCCACTTTATGGGAGGCGTGCGCCCAGGGGAAAATTGCCCCTTCGGCCAGCGATAAATTCGGGTTTGGGATAACCAACTCGGGAGCAATCTCTAATTTTTCGCCGAGTCCCGTGCAAGCGGGGCAAGCACCGTAGGGAGAATTAAAAGAGAAAAGCCGGGGCTCTATCTCTGGCAAGGAAATCCCGCATTCTTCACAGGCGAAATGCTCAGAAAAAATGAAATCGTTGTTTTTTTGATTATTACCTTTTGATTTCTGACTTATCACCATAATCCCCTTCCCAAGCTTCAGAGCCGTCTCCACTGAATCAACGAGCCGCACTCTCTCTAAATCTTTATCAATCAGAATCCTATCCACCACTACTTCAATAGTATGTTTTCTATTTTTATTAATTGGCAGACCAACGGTTTCTTCTATTAAATATAGTTTTCCGTCAATTCTTACCCTAACAAATCCGCCTCTTTGTATTTCTTCTAAAATTGCGCGATGTTCTCCCTTTTTCCCTCTAATAACGGGGCCTAAAATTACAATCTCTTGGTTTTGGGGCAGCTTGGAAATTTGCCCTACTATCTGGTCAATTGTTTGGCGTAAAACCCTTTTTCCGCACCTTGGACAATGGGGCTTGCCGATTCTCGCAAACAAAAGACGGAGATAATCGTACATCTCCGTCATCGTGCCTACGGTGGAACGAGGATTATGAGTAGCTTTTCTTTGGTCAATTGAAATAGCGGGGCTTATTCCTTCTATTTTATCTACATCGGGCTTATCCATCACTCCTAAAAACTGCCTCGCATAAGCCGATAAGCTTTCTACATATCTTCTTTGGCCCTCGGCGTAAAGAGTATCAAAAGCCAAAGAACTTTTTCCCGAACCAGAAAGGCCCGTAATTACCACGAGCTTATTCTTGGGAATATTCAAATCAATATTCTTCAAATTATGAACCCGGCATCCTTTGATTTCAATAAAATCGTTTTTCATTGGTTGATTGTTTATAGCGATTCATTATACTCTGAATCTTTTCAAATTTCAATACCCTGTGCTTGACGGACAAATATAATAAAGGGAGAACGGACCTCCAAATAAATAAAAAAACAGAATAAAAAAAACAGAGGACTGTCCTCTGTAAAATTTATACCATCATATTTTAATTCAAAAAAAGAGGCCTTGGCCGAAAAGCGAAACTTTTCGGCCAAGGCCGTTGCCCAAGAGCTCAAGATTCCAAAAAGAACCAGAATCTCAAGCAACCAAGGACTTACTTGCGGACGGCAAGGAAACGGTAGTCCTCAGTCCAGCCGCGCCCAAACCAGCGCAGGAGCAAGTCGCGCCCCACGCCGCCCCAATGCAGATACGGCACGTCGCGGTGGCCATCCGAGTCCCGCCAGACAGAACCGAGGGCCACGATCGGAAACTGCTTCTGAAGGTCGGGCTGGCTGGCGCCCAGAGCGAGGAGTTCCTCAATTTGGGCTGGCCGGCAGCCTGCCTTTTCCATCTCGGAGATGACCTGCCCGGAGGTCGTCGTCTTCCCGAAGTGGAACAGAACGACTTCTGTTTCCTTCTTGCCTTCTCCTTTAACAGGGAAGTGGTCGGCGATGATGTCGGTGTTGACCGAATCGTAGTGGCCGACGGTAATCATCTT
>CAZDIG010000007.1:0-8143 GCA_964505465.1 uncultured Candidatus Saccharibacteria bacterium | reverse complement strand
TCCCCTTTAATTGAGGTCAACGGGAGTTTGAATTCTCAGGATTTGCATTTTTTTTCTTGGGAAGAAACTAAAAAGGAGTGGATTGCAATAGAAGGAGTTTCAGTAAAAGAAAATCCAGGTATATATAATTTATCCATTGATTTTCCAAATAACCAAGTTTTCAAAAAAGAGTTAAATATTAGCGAGAGAAAGTTTCCAATTGAAAGCTTTTTAGTTTCAGAGTCTCTCAAAAAAGAAGGATATACCCAACAAAAAATAGTTGAGGAAATTGTTCAAAAGGAAAGGCTGATTTTAGAAAAGATTTTTGAAGTTTCCACTGAAAAATCATATTTTGATAAATCCTTTATTTATCCGCTTAAAAATATTACAGTAACTGGCGCTTTCGGAAGCATTAGAAAAAGCGGAGATTCGGCAATTCAGCATTTGGGAGTTGATTTAAAGGCAAATACTGGCACCGCCGTTTATGCAATTAATAACGGGGTGGCCCGCTTTTCTCAAGACTCAAAAATAAATGGCAAAACTCTAATTATTGATCATGGTTATGGAATTTTTTCGCTATATTGCCATTTAAATGAATTCAAAGTTACGGAGGGGGAAGAAGTTACAAAAGGACAGATTATTGGATTTTCCGGAAATAGTGGTTATTCTTTGGCGCCTCATTTACATTTCGCGGTAAAGATTAACAAAACCAGTGTAGATCCCTTAAAATTCATTGAGTTAACACAAAAAGAATTTAGATAACATGGGAAGGTTTAAATTTCTACCAAAAGAAAAAATTTCACGGCTTCCAGAAACAGCTGGTGTTTATGTTTTTTCCGCCCAAGGCGGATCCGCCACGGGCGGGAAAGACAACAAAAAAATTTTGTATATTGGCAAGGCGGTAAATATTAAAGAAAGGGTAAAAAATCATTTCTACCAGCCACACTCTTTATGGGAAAAAGCCCTCCTTCGCCAAGGCTTCGGAGGGCGAGTCGGTTATATTAAAACCGAGTCGGAAATTGAGGCGTTGCTTTTGGAAGCAAAACTGATTAAGAAATATCAGCCCAAATTTAATGTTTTATGGCGGGACGACAAGAATTATTTCTATATTGGAATAACTAAAGAAGAATTTCCGACAGTTTTTATCACCCATCAACCAAAACAGGACCTAAAACCTAAAACCTATAACCTAAAACCTATTTACATTGGTCCTTTTGTGGATGGCTCCGCATTAAAGCAAACTATAAAAGTACTAAGAAAGGCTTTCCCCTACCGAACCTGTAAAGTCGGCCAGAAACGGTCCTGT
Source organism: uncultured Candidatus Saccharibacteria bacterium (assembly GCA_964505465.1). GTDB lineage: Bacteria > Patescibacteriota > Minisyncoccia > Minisyncoccales > Staskawiczbacteraceae > CAZDIG01. The sequence goes on along the minus strand of CAZDIG010000007.1, from coordinate 6,858 downwards.
TTATGGTATCAGTTAAAACTATGTCCGGGACCCTGTCTGTTGAACTCAAAAGTGGTGCAAGAGATACCGAATTTCAGACTTAGAATAAAGTCAGAGAGCCAGAGAAATATTAAAAATCTTAAGAATTTCTTGAAGGGGAATAAAATTAATGTCCTAAAGGAATTAAAAAAAGATATGAAAAAAGCGGCGGGGATCCGAGATTTTGAGGGTGCCGCTAAAATTAGAGATCAAATTTTATCCCTTGAAAGGATTCTTTCTCACGCCAAGATTATTGAGTCGCCTAAAATCTTAGAATATCAATGGGACAGTACCCAAAAAATCATCCAGAAGATCGTTAGAAAAAAGATTAAGATATCCCGGATTGAAGCGTACGATGTTTCTAATATTCAGGGAAAGGAAGCAACGGGGGCCATGGTGACATTCATCAAAGGATTGCCTGATAAAAATTATTATAGGAGATTTAAAATCAGAATCGCTGGTAAGCCAAATGATACAGCGATGATAAAAGAGGTCTTAAAAAGAAGATTTTTGCATCCTGAATGGAATTACCCAGATTTAATCTTGATTGACGGAGGAAAGGCGCAATTGAACGCGGCAGTAATGATAAAAAACAAAAAACGGAGAACAAAGAAAATTTTTGTAGTTACGTTAGCTAAAAAAGAAAATGAGCTCTATCTTGAAGGCCGACGAGAACCGATTCTGCTTAAAAGCTTGCCAAGGGGGATTTTTAATTTGACTTTACAGCTTCGCGACGAAGCCCACCGATTTGCTATCGCTTATCACCGAAAATTGAGAATAAAGAAGCTATTAAATTGACGCTGCAATGAAAAAATGGTATTATTCAGATAATCATGAAAAAATTTAGTTCCCAGATTATTGCGAGCATTTTAAGTCTTTGGCTGGCCGTTGAATTCGTCAGAGGGGTCAAAATAATGGTTATCCCCGGCGAATCAAGTTTTTTGGGCTTTCCCCTAACCCAGAGGTGGCAGGTTATAGTTATTGTTGGCCTTATTTTAGGGCTTTTATTTTTCTTCTTAAAACCCCTTTTAGATATTATCACCTTTCCCTTAAAAATATTGACTTTCGGCCTGCTGGGCTTAATAATAAGTATGATAATTATAAAAATAACCGACTTTCTCTTTAAAGAACTAATAATTTCCGGGGTTGTGCCTCTTTTTTGGACAACTCTTATTGTTTGGGGGGTAAATCTTATTATTTCTTTTTTCCTACCTAAAAGAAGAGTTGTAAAACAATGAAACAATACTTAATTTTTGCCCAAATCGCAGTTTCTATTCTTTTGGTTATTTTTATTCTCTTTCAGCAAAGAGGAACCGCTTTAGGTTCGGCTTTCGGCGGAGGAGGAGGCGATTTTTACTCTACTCGCCGAGGCGTTCAAAAGAAACTTTTTATTGGGACTATTGCATTAGGCGCCCTCTTTATTATATTGGCAATTGTAAATCTCGTTATTTAAATTGAGGCAAATTTCTTCTCTAAATTTTTATTGTATGGGTTTTTTAAATTCTCTTAAAGCAAGGTATGGAAAGTCTCCCAGTTTTTCCCAATGGAAACAAATCTTTAAAGTTCTCAAAAAAAAGGAAAAAATAATTTTTTTAATTTTCCTTTTATTAGCAATCGTCTCTTTGGTTTTCCTTTTTTTTGACTTTTATATTAAAAATACAAAAATTGTCCCCGCCGCCGGCGAAGCTTATATAGAGGGTATATCAGGACAACCAAGATTTATTAACCCTATTTATGGGGAAGCAAACGACGTGGACCGCGACTTGATTGAACTTATTTATTCTGGCTTAATGACCTATAATAACGAGGGTAAGCTTGTAAAAGACCTGGTTAAAGAATATAAAATTTTAGAAGAAGGGAAAATTTATGAATTTTCCTTAAAAGACGATGTTTATTGGCACGACGGCCAACCCTTAACCGCCGACGACGTTGTTTTTACCATAAAAACAATCCAAAATTCCGATTACAAAAGCCCCCTAAGAACAAATTGGCTGGGAATAGAAGTAGAAAGAATTTCAGAAAAATCTTTTAGACTTAGGCTCAAAAATCCTTATGGCGCCTTTCTGGAAAATTGCACGGTTAAAATATTACCAAAGCATATTTGGGAGGATATTCTTCCGCAAAATTTTTCCCTTTCTCCCTACAATTTACAACCAGTAGGAAGCGGCCCTTTTAAATTTAAGGGTTTAAAACAGGCGGAAACCGGGGTTATAAAATCGTTGGACTTGGAAGTAAACCAAAATTATTACGGAAAGACTCCTTTTATTTCCAAGATTTCTTTTATTTTTTTTAATAAAGAGGAAGACATGGTCGCGGCATTTAATAAGAAGGAAATTGATGGTTTTTCTTTAACGTCGCTAAGAAATTATGATCTTTTAAAAACCAACGGGTTTTCTTTATATTCCTTTCCCCTGCCGCGGTATTTTGCTGTTTTTTTGAATATCGGACAGTCTAAAATTTTTGCGGAAAAAGATGTGAGAACAGCTTTAAATTACGCCCTTGATAAAACCGAAATCGTGAAACAGATAAATTCCATTGACCCCAACAAAGAAACTGTTCGGATTGTGGATTCTCCTATTTTGCCCGATTTCTTTGGTTATAATCCGCCAAAGAACCAATACGAATATGATCTTGAAAAAGCGGGAAATCTTTTAGATAAAGCAGGATTCAAGGAAAACGAATCGGGCATTAGAGAAAAAATCACCCAAAAGACGCCCGCTTTCCAATTTAAAAGCACTTTAAGCACTGGCTCTAAAGGTAAAGAAGTGGAAGAGCTCCAAAAATGCCTCGCCAAAGATACGGATGTTTATCCGGAAGGAGAAGTCACGGGTTACTTTGGAAATGCTACCAAACGGGCGGTGATTAAATTTCAAAAAAAATATGTTGAAGACACTCAAGGAAGCGGCACCGTAGGAAAAAAAACCAGGGATAAGTTAAATGAAATGTGTGCGAAGCCGTCGCAAGAGAATTTACCCCTTCAGTTTACCATAACCACCGTCAATCAACCCCAGTTGGTAGCTGTTGCCGATATTTTGAAATCGCAGTGGGAAAAAATTGGAGCGGTAGTTGAGGCTAATGCATTGGATATTTCAGAGCTAAAACCTGTTATCAAAGAAAGAAATTACGAGAGCTTGCTATTTGGCGAGGTTTTAGGTTCTATCCCCGACCCCTTCCCTTTTTGGCACTCCAGCCAAAAAGCGGACCCCGGTTTAAACCTATCAAGCTATGAAAACAAAGATGTGGATAAGTTATTAAAAGAAGCTCGGGAAACTTTAGACGGAGAAAAAAGAAAGGAAAAACTTGAGAGTTTGCAGGATATTTTGATTAACGACGCTCCCGCTATATTTCTGTACAGCCCCGACTATGTTTATATAATTTCCAGCAAAGTGAAGGGGGTGGAAGATAAAAAAATAGTTGATCCGGCAAAAAGGTTTTTAAATATTGAGGGGTGGTATGTTAAAACTAAACGGGTCTGGAGTTTTTAGTTTTAAAACTCCTATACCTAAATTAGTTATATGAAAAATACAACAGTAGACAAATCAAATATGAGAAAAGTCATACTAGATTTTCCAAAACAACTGGAAGGCGCTTTGAAACTCGCTAAGGGCATTAAAGTGGTAGGTCCTTTTGAAAATATTATTATTTGCGGCGTCGGGGGCTCTGCCCTTTCATCTAATATTTTAATTTCTTGGGTAAACAGTTTTAAATTAAAAAATTCTTTATTACCTATTTATACTCACCGAGATTATAATTTACCAATCCAAGCAAATGAAAAGAGTTTAATTATCTGCATTTCTTACTCCGGTAATACCGAAGAGCCGGTTTCTGCGCTGAAAGAAGCTGTTAAGAAAAAATTAAAAATTGTTGCGATTGCTACTGGTGGCAAAATCGAAATTATTTGCAAAGAAAATAACATTCCTTTAATAAAAATTCCTTCCGGAATTCAGCCTCGTTCGGCCACCGGATATCTTTTTACTTCTTTAGTTGAGGTTTTAGAGGGAGTTGGTATATTGCCTAATATCTCAAAAGATATTCAAGAATTGGCAAAAGAATTAAAAAAGATAAGCCTAGAAGAAGAAGGTAAAAAAATCGCGAAAAAATTGATAAATAAAATTCCTCTTATATATTCTTCAAATAAATTTAAAAATTTGGCGCGTGTTTGGAAAATCAAATTCAACGAGAACTCAAAAATTCCTTCTTTTTATAATTATTTCCCGGAGTTGAATCATAACGAGATGGTTGGTTTTACGAATAAAAAACTAATTAAAAATTTTTGCATCATTATTTTAAAAGATAAAAGCGATCACCCGCGGAATTTAGAAAGAATGGACTTATTCGCCAAGCTTATGAGAACCAAAGGAATTAAGGTGGAGTTTATTAATATAAGAACCATGCCTCGCTCCGTTCGGCAGAACCTTGATTCCTCGCTCCGCTCGGAAATAAAATCAGGCGATTTCCTATTTAAAGTTCTCTCAACTTTAATTTTGGGCGACTGGGTATCTTATTATCTTGCCCTGGAATATAAAATTGACCCAACTCCAGTAAAAATCGTCGAAGAATTTAAAAAGAAATTAAAAGAGTAATCTCGCGGGCATGGCGGAACAGCAGACGCGCTAGCTTCAGGAGCTAGTGGGAGAAATCCTGTGGGGGTGCAAATCCTCCTGCCCGCACAATTGTGGCTTTCCCCGTAGTGATCTGTGTCCTGCCGCGGGGTAATCCTATCTCGCACCGATATTATATTATGGAAAAAACTCAAAAAATTACAAAATCACAATTATCTCGTCTTAGAATTATCCCATTAGGTGGGTGTGAGGAGGTTGGAAGAAATATGACTGTTTTTGAATATGGAAACGATATTGTAATCTTGGATATGGGCATTCAGTTCCCCGAGGAAGATATGCTGGGAATTGATTATGTTATTCCAAATGTTGAATATTTAAAAGGCAAAGAGAAAAAAATTAGGGGCGTACTATTCTCACATGGACACTTAGATCACATCGGAGCAGCTCCTATACTTTTGAAAAAACTCGGCAATCCGCCAATAATAGGCAGACCGCTTACCATTGAAATGATTAAACACCGCCAAGAGGAATTTGAAAGAGGCAGCTCCCAAAAACTTAGAGTAATTTATGTAAAAAATATCCAAGAAAAAATCAAACTCGGTTCTTTTATTATCAGTTTTTTCCAAATTGACCATGCCATAATGGATGCTATCGGCATAATACTGGAAACTCCCGTTATTACCATCGTCCACCCCGGGGATTGGATGATAGAACATAAGCCGGTCGGGAGAAAAAAAATAAGTTATAAACATCTTTCTAATCTAAGAAGGCCGATTATCTTAATGTTAGAAAGCTTAGGGGCAATCAACCCTAAAAAACCGGTCACCGAAGAAGAAATGCTTAGTAATCTTTATAAATTGATTTCTACTGCCCCCGGAAGAATAATTATAGCCACCTTTTCGTCACAAATTTTGAGAATTAAGCAAATTTTAGACTATGCCGTAAAAATAGGGAAAAAAGTTGCTTTTGATGGCTTTTCTATGAAACTTAATGTAGAAATCGCCAGAAAATTGGGATACATCAAAATAACAAAGGGAACCATAATTCCAATAAACGAAATACACAACCATCCGGAAAACAGAATAATTATAATATGCACCGGCGCGCAAGGAGAAGAGATGTCGGCGCTACCGCGCATAGTAAGCGGAAATCACCGATTTATAAAAATTAAAAAAAGTGATGCTATTATTTTTTCTTCCTCTGTTATTCCCGGCAATGAGCGGACAATTCAACGACTGAAAGACAACATCTACCGTCTTTCTGATAATGTCTTTCATAGCGATATTATGGATGTCCACACTTCTGGACACAGTAATATTTTTGATATACAGGAAATCATCAAACAAATTGAACCAGATTACCTAATCCCGGTTTATGCCAACCATTTTATTTTAAAAGAAGCGGCCAAGATTGCTTATAATTTAGGCATGCCAAAACAAAAGGTTTTTATCCCTGATAATGGCTCTATAATAGAAGTAAGTAAAAACGAGGTTAAAGTCCTTAGAGAAAAAGCTCCTACTAACTATGTTTTTGTTGATGGTTTGGGAGTCGGCGATGTTGGAGAAGTTGTTTTAAGAGACCGTCAAATGTTGGCAGAGGACGGAATGTTTGTCGTTGTGGTTATTGTGGATAGACAAACTGGCAAAGTTAAAGGTTCTCCTGATATAATATCAAGAGGATTTGTTTATTTAAGGGAATCTAAAGAATTGCTTTCGCAAACTAGAAGAAAAGTAGTTGAAATCGTTGATAGGACAACTGGCTCTGGCGGCGCGGTGAATTGGGTTTATATTAAAGACGAGATAAGAAATCAGGTTGGCCAATTTCTTTTTTTAAAGACCCAGCGTCGCCCCATTATTTTACCAGTCGTAATTGAGGTATAATAATAAATAAAATAATACATATGAGAATATTAAGTGGCATCCAGCCAACAGGTTCAATCCATATCGGGAATTATTTGGGAGCAATCAAACAGTGGATTGAACTTCAGGACAAGAATGAATGCATTTTTTTTATCGCCGATTTGCATTCTTTAACTATTCCCTACGATCCTCAGCATCTTCAGTCTCTAATCTTTGAAAAAGTCGTATCTTACTTGGCTGCCGGCATTGATCCAGAGAAAAGCATTATTTTTATCCAATCTCAAGTAAAAGAACATTCGGAGTTGGCTTGGCTTTTAAACACCATTTGTCCGGTTGGCGAATTGGAAAGAATGACTCAATATAAAGATAAGGCTAAAAAATTTAAGAACAATATTAACGCGGGACTTTTGGATTACCCG
>CAZDIG010000006.1:0-18528 GCA_964505465.1 uncultured Candidatus Saccharibacteria bacterium | reverse complement strand
GTATAAGATTTTTCTTTTTTTTTCAATACCATGGTATATTAGTAATATTATATGCTTGTTACAATTTTTTCTTTAATTGTATTACTTTTCTCAATTATCATTCATGAGATTGCTCATGGGAGCGTAGCTTATTCATTGGGAGACCACACAGCAAAAAACGAAGGCAGATTAACTTTAAATCCATTAAAACATTTAGACCCGTTTGGTTCGGTTATTTTGCCCTTACTTTTATTTATTACCAGAAGTCCAGTGCTTTTTGGTTATGCAAAACCCGTGCCAATTAATCCTTACAATTTTCGCGACCAAAAATGGGGGTCTTTAAAAGTAGCAGCTGCCGGTCCGGCTGCCAACTTTTCGATTGCAATAATTTTCGGGCTTTTAGTTAGATTTTTAAACTTGCCCGAATCGTTTTCTAATTTTTTTATAATTATTACCTTTTATAATATCTTATTAGGATTGTTTAATTTGGTCCCCATTCCACCACTCGATGGTTCTCATATTCTTTTTACCCTTTTACCGGAAAAATGGGCGAATACTAAGATTTTTTTACAACGATACGGATTTTTTATTCTGATCTTCTTTATTTTTTTTGGAGGGTTACACTTCTTATTGCGAGTAATCGAAAAAATCTCCTTTTTGATTACAGGAATTTGACAGTTTAAAAATTATTTGCTAAATTAATTTTTATGAGCGCGCCGCGCTTAATTTTTAAAATAACCAAGTATGCCAACAATAAGACAACTCATTAGAAAAAAAAGAAAGCCAATCAAAAAGCTTAAAAAAGCGCAGGCTTTGTCTTTTGGTTTTAATGTTTTGAAAAACCGGCCGTCAAAATATTACGCTCCTTTCAAAAGAGGGGTGTGTCTTAAGGTTTTTACAACCACTCCCAAAAAACCAAACTCGGCCTTAAGAAAAGTAGCAAGAGTCAGGATCTCAAATGGTATGGAGGTAACGGCTTATATCCCAGGGGAGGGTCATAATCTGCAAGAACACGCTGTTGTATTGATCCGCGGCGGAAGAGTCAAGGACCTGCCAGGCGTTAGATACCATATTGTTAGAGGAATTTTAGATACCGCTGGTGTTGAGGGAAGAAAACAGGAGAGGTCAAAATACGGAGTTAAAAAAGCCCGGTAGAAGCCCCGTAGTGAAATTTTACCATTCCTACAACATTTCGCTTACGAAATGGTTGTAAAATTTCTACTACGGGGAAAAACTAACCAATAATATTATGAAAAAAAGTTTTAAAAAACATGAAATATTGCCTGACCGAATTTACAACGATTCTATAATTTCAAAATTTGTAAATAACGTAATGAAAAAAGGGAAAAAGACAACCGCGCAAAGAATCGTTTATGAGGCACTTGAGATAGTTAAAGAGAAAACGAAACAAGAACCCTTAGAGGCTTTTAAGGGAGCGATAAAAAACGCCGCCCCTCTTCTTGAGGTTAAACCGATGAGAATAGGAGGCGCTACTTATCAGGTTCCCCGGGAAGTCAAAGGGGATAAAAGAGTGGGGCTTGCCATGCGATGGATAATTGACGGGGCTCGGGCGAAAAAGGGAAAGCCCATGAAAGAAAAATTAGCCCAAGAAATTATTGACGCCTTTAATAATACAGGTGAAGCGGTAAGGAAGAAAATAAATATTCACAAGATGGCCGAAGCCAACAAAGCTTTTGCTCATTTCGCCAGATAATCTTATGGAGAGAAAATATCCGATAGAAAAAGTTAGAGACATAGGAATCATCGCCCATATTGACGCCGGAAAAACAACCGTTTCTGAACGGCTACTTTTTTATACCGGGATTTCCCATAAAATAGGGGAGGTTCACGACGGACAAGCCGTTATGGACTGGATGGTTCAGGAAAGAGAAAGAGGAATCACAATTACCGCGGCGGCCACAACTTTATTTTGGAGAGATCACCAGATAAACCTTATTGATACGCCCGGTCACATTGATTTTACCGCCGAGGTCCAAAGATCTCTACGAGTTTTAGACGGAGCAGTGGTGGTTTTTGACGGCGTGGCGGGAGTAGAGCCCCAATCGGAAACTGTTTGGCGCCAAGCCGACCGCTATAAGATTCCCAGAATTTGCTTTATCAATAAAATAGACAGGATGGGAGCCTCTTTTGAAAATAGTCTCCAGTCAATTTTCAAAAAATTAACACCTAATGCAGTTGCCATTCAAATACCTATTGGAGAGGCCGAGGGCTTCAAAGGAGTTATTGATTTAATGAAAATGAAGGCGCTATATTTTGAGGGTGAATTAGGAGAAAAGATTATGGAGAATGAAATTCCAGAAGATTTTAAGAAAAGGGCACAAGAATTTCGCCAGAAAATGATAGAAAAGATTGCCGCTGAAAATGACGTTTTATTAGAAAAATTTTTAGAAAAAAAAGAAATTTCAGTTGAAGAATTAAAAAAGGTTTTAAGAAAAGCTACAATTGAATTCAGACTGGTTCCGGTGCTTTGCGGCTCGGCTCTAAGAAATAAAGGAGTGCAGCCCTTGCTTGACGGAATTGTTGATTTTCTTCCTTCTCCTATAGATCTTCCTCCGGTTAAGGGGACGGATGTCAAAACAGGCGAGCAGGTTGAGAGAAAAGCGTCAGACACAGAACCATTATCGGCCCTAGTTTTTAAAATCGCCTCCGACCCTTATGTTGGAACCCTATCTTATTTCCGTGTTTATTCCGGAACTTTAAATAAAGGATCTTATATTTTAAACTCAACTAGCGGAGAACAGGAGAGAATTAGTCGGCTTTTAAGAATGCACGCAAACTCCAGGCAAGAGATTGACAAATTTTACACAGGAGAAATCGGGGCTACGGTTGGTTTAAAGACTGTTGCCACGGGACATACGATGTGCGATAATGCCAACCCAATAATTCTTGAAAAAATAGTGTTCCCAGAGCCGGTGATTTCTATCAGAGTGGAGCCAAAAACTAAAGCCGATCAAGAAAAACTCGGCGTATCCCTAAAAAAGCTGGCTGAAGAAGATCCAACTTTTAGGATAAAAACAGACCTAGAAACAGGAGAGACAATTATTTCCGGAATGGGAGAGTTGCACTTAGATATTATTGCCGATAGATTAAGAAGAGAATTTAGAGTGGAGGCCAACTACGGCCGTCCCCAGGTTGCTTATAAAGAAACAATATTAAGGGAAGCGGAAGCAGAAGGAAAGTATATTCGTCAGTCGGGTGGTCGTGGGCAATATGGACACGTGTGGTTGAAAGTAGCCCCAAGAGAACGCGGCAAGGGTTTTGAATTTATTAATAAAATTAAAGGTGGAATAATTCCCAGAGAGTTTATCTCGCCCATAGAAAAGGGAGTAAAAGAAGCGATGGAAAAAGGAGTTTTAGCTGGATATCCGATGGTAGATATAGAAGTAACATTGTATGATGGGAGTTTTCATGAGGTTGATTCTTCGGAGTTTGCTTTCAAAATCGCGGGATCTATAGCTCTTCAAGAAGCTTCCAGGAAAGGAAAGGTAGTGTTATTGGAGCCCATAATGAAAACTGAGGCTGTAACCCCTGTAGATTTTTTTGGAGAGGTGATCTCGGATTTAAGCTCCAGACGCGGAAAGATTGAAGAAACCGCAGACAGAACCGGGATGAAGGTAATTGAGGCCAAGGTTCCTTTAGCGGAGATGTTCGGTTACGCCACCGCTTTGCGCTCTCTTACCGAAGGGCGAGCAATATTTACGATGGAGTTTGATTGCTACGAAAGAGTTCCGGAAAATGTTGCTCAAGAAATTATTGAAGGGAAAAGAAAGTAAATTGAGGGCTAGGGTTATTGACATTTTTTCAAATTTTAATAAACTAATAATTATTGAATTCGTTTTGCGGCATTGACATTATTTTTTTTATCTAATAAAATACAAATAGTAAAATTAAATAGTTTACAAAGGATAGTGAATAATTTTGTTAATAATTAATTTTTGTTCATTACTCTTTGTTCAAAAAAAATATATTATGGCAGAAAAATTTGAAAGAGTAAAACCTCATCTTAATGTCGGTACCATTGGCCACGTTGACCATGGCAAAACAACCCTCAGCGCAGCAATCTTAAAAGTTTCAAAAATGAGAGGACTTAGGTCTTCGGAGAAAAACGTTGACGAAATTGACGCATCTCCCGAAGAAAAAGCGAGAGGCGTAACTATTTCTATCTCTCACTTGGAATTTGAGACCCCAAAGCGTCACTATGCTTTGATTGATTGCCCCGGCCACGCCGACTATATTAAGAATATGATTACCGGAGCCGCTCAGATGGATGGCGCCATTTTATTGGTTTCGGCTCCAGACGGCCCTATGCCTCAAACAAAAGAGCATATTCTGTTAGCTCGCCAAGTTGGTTTGCCATCATTGGTTGTTTTTATAAATAAAGTTGATGCGGTGGATGATCCTGAGATTATTGATTTAGTTGAGTCAGAAGTCAGAGAGCTTTTAAAGAAATACGAATATCCAGGAGATGAAATTCCAGTAATTAGAGGCTCGGCGCTGAAGGCTTTAGAGGCAACTTCCGCCGACGACGAAAAGGCAAAGTGTATTACAGAATTGCTTGACGCCGTTGATAATTATATTTCCGAACCATCTCGTGAATTAGATAAACCTTTCTTAATGTCGGTTGAAGATGTCTTCTCAATTGAAGGAAGAGGAACGGTAGCAACGGGCAGAATTGAAAGGGGGGTGGTTCATTCCAATGAAGAAGTTGAAGTGGTGGGTCTTCGAGCCACCCAGAAGACAGTTGTGGTAAGCGTTGAGATGTTTAACAAATCTCTAGATGAGGGGAGAGCGGGAGATAATGTGGGAATTTTACTTAGAGGTTTAAAGAAAGAAGACATAGAAAGAGGACAAGTTTTAGCTAAACCAGGAACCATTACTCCTCATGCCGAGTTTGATGCAGAAGTTTATGTGTTAACTAAAGAAGAAGGTGGTCGTCATACTCCATTCTTTACAGGTTATAAACCCCAATTCTATATGAGAACCACCGATGTTACAGGAGAAACAACCTTGCCGCAGGGGACAGAAATGGTGATGCCGGGCGACACAGCAAATTTGACGGTGAAACTAATTGGTCCCGTCGCGCTGGAAGAAAAACAGAGATTTGCCATTAGAGAAGGGGGAAGAACCGTTGGAGCGGGAGTGGTTACAAAAATATTGAAGTAAATTTCAAATTTTAAAATTTAAATTTAGAATTGAAAAGTTCTTTTTAGATGCCAGTAAAAAAAACTGCAACCATTAAAAAACAGGACGAGAAAAAGAAAATAATCCAAGAGACGAGACTGAAGCTTCGGATAAAACTTCGAGCCTATGACCATAAAATATTAGATAGCAGCACTCGCCAGATTATTGATATCGCTATGCGCTACGGAACAGAGTTGGTGGGGCCAATTCCATTACCCACGGAAATCCATAAATTTACCGTAAATCGTTCAAGTTTTGTCCATAAAGACGCAAGAGAACAGTTTGAAATGAGAGTTCATAAAAGATTGATTGATATTATGAATCCTAATCCCGATATTATAGAAGCATTAAAGGGTATAAATCTTCCTTCCGGAGTAGATATTGAGATAAAAATCTAAAAACATCTGAACCTTCTTGTTTCTATTAAAAATGATAAAAATTTTTTTTAAAATTTGATAAATAGCTATGGTAAAAAACCGGGCTATGCCCGGTTTTCAATTGAAAACAAATGACAAAATTAATTCTTGGAGAAAAAATTAAAATGACGCAGGTTTTTGGAAAAGATGGCCGGGTTGCCCCAGTAACACTAATTGAGGCCGGCCCATGTTATATTTTACAAACGAAAACCAAGGATAACGATGGTTATCAAGCTATTCAAATAGGATTTAAAAAGATTGAAAAAGAGAAAAAGTTGAAAAAGACAATGAAAGGAAAAGAATTCAAGTACGTCAGAGAGCAGAGGACAGAAGATGGCGAACAGTATAAAACAGGCGATAAAATCGATGTTAATATTTTTAAAGAAGGGGATAAAATAAAAATTTCCGGCATTTCTAAAGGAAAAGGATTTCAGGGCGCCGTTAAGAGATGGGGATTTTCGGGAAGAAACGCAACTCATGGCGTAAAACATGAAGAAAGAACCGTGGGTTCAATCGGTTCAAGATTCCCGCAAAGAGTTATAAAAGGAAGAAAGATGCCGGGGAGATTAGGAGCGGAGAGAACAACGGTCAGAAATTTGAAAATAGTGAAAATTGATCCGGAAAATAACTTATTAGCGGTAAAAGGAGCAGTTCCGGGGAGCAAGGGAACACTATTAGAGATTAGAGGGTAGACCAATTATAACCTTACCTATAAAAATTATGAAAATTGATATTTACGATACGCAAGGAAAAACAGTTGGAAGCACCTTGTTACCCAAGGAAATTTTTGAGGTTCCCCTAAATTCCGATTTACTTTATCAAGTGGTCTCTTCTCAAATATCAAATCGGAGAAAAAATATTGCGTACACTAAAGACAGGAGCGAAGTAAAAGGTGGAGGGAAAAAACCTTGGCGTCAAAAGGGAACCGGAAGGGCAAGACATGGTTCAATCAGATCGCCTATTTGGCGGGGAGGAGGAATTACCTTTGGTCCCAGAAAAGAAAGAGTGTTTAAGAAAGTAATTCCAAAGAAAATCAGGCACAAAGCCTTATTTATGGTGCTTTCGGCGAAGGCAAAAGATAATTTTTTAATCGTTTTAGATAAATTAGAAATTGAGAAACCAAACACAAAACAATTTATAAATATTTTTAATAATTTACCCTGCAAAGAGAAAAGCTGTTTAGTGGCCCTTCCTGTGTATAATAGAAATATAGTTTTATCTTCCAGAAACCTTCCTAAAGTAAAAACTATTGAAGCTCGAAATTTAACCGCGCTGGACTTGTTGTCTTCTAAGTACCTATTAATACTCAAAGACACAATAAAAGTAATAAAGGAAAAATTTTCAGAGAGCAAGAAAACAGAAATTAAAGAATAATATTAAAAATTATTAAGTATGGCTTTGTTGAAATTTTTAAAAAAAGAGAAAAAAGGGAAAGAAAAGAAAAAAAAGTCAGAGGAGAAAGAAAAAAAAGTTCAAACCCCAATTAACGAAGTTAAAAGCGGCAAGAAAGAGAAAGACGCCCCCGACGCTTACCGAATTCTAAAAAGCCCCCATATTTCAGAAAAAGCAACAAATTTAACCAAAGAAGACCAATATGTATTTGAGGTTTTTTCCGGGGTTAACAAAACGGAAATAAAAAAAACAATTGAGAATCTTTACGGAGTAAATGTCCTATCGGTAAATCTTGTTAAAATTCCCTCAAAGATAAGAAAAAGAGGCAGAACCATAGGGTTTAAAAAAGGGTATAAAAAAGCAATAATAAAAATAAAAAAAGGACAGAAAATAGAGGCATTTACTCCCTAAATAGAAAATAAACCATGAAGATATATAAACCAATTACACCAGGGACAAGAGGAATGACGGGAATAGATTTCTCTGTGCTGACTAAGAAAGAACCAGAAAGAAAACTTTTAAGACCCCTCAAGAATAGAGCAGGCAGAAGCAGAAGCACGGGAAGAATTACGGTCCGCCACCAAGGGGGAGGAGCAAAAAAACTCTACCGAGTTATTGAATTTTCGCAGAAGAAAATAAATATCCCAGCCAAGGTAATAGCTATAGAGTATGACCCAAACCGAACAGCATTTTTAGCTTTGATCCAATACCCGGATCAAGAAAAACAATATATTCTAGCCCCTCAGGATTTAAAGGTTGGAAATGAAATAATATTTTCTGAAAAAGCACCTCTTTTGCCGGGCAATCGGATAAAGCTGAAAAATATCCCCGTTGGAACTATGGTTTATAATATTGAATTAGAGTTAGGTAGGGGAGGAAAAATAGTTAGATCGGCGGGCACAGCGGCTCAGGTTTTAGCCCAGGAAGATAAATATACCCATCTTAAACTTCCTTCTGGAGAGATTAGAAAAACGAACGGCGAATGTTTTGCTTCAATTGGAATAATTTCTAACCCGGAGCACAGATTTATGAAGATTGGAAAGGCAGGAAGAAATCGTTTAAAGGGAATACGGCCAGCAGTTCGCGGTTCAGCGATGAATCCATGCGATCATCCTCATGGCGGTGGAGAAGGAAGAACTTCAATTGGTTTGAAATATCCAAAAACCCCTTGGGGCAAGCACGCCTTAGGAGTAAAAACCAGAAAAAGACATAAATGGACAAATAAATTTATTATTCAAAGAAGACAAAAAAAGAAAAAGTAATTAAATTAATATGGCAAGATCACTTAAAAAAGGTCCTTATATTGATCAGAAATTATTGAAAAAATTATCCAAATTAAAAAAGGGAGAAAATATTATTATTAAAACCTGGTCGAGAGCCTCCACGATTACTCCCGAGATGGTTGGTTTTACTTTTGGGGTTCATAATGGGAAGGAACACGTTCCCGTTTACCTTACAGAGGATATGGTGGGGCATAAGCTCGGCGAATTCGCTCCAACCACTAAATTTCATCGGCACGGCGGTAAGATTCAGCGAGGAATAGAAGCAAAAGAAGTGGAGAAAGAAAAAACCCAGCTTCCGACCGAAAAAACAAAATAATTTTATAGAATATGGAAGTTATTGCAAAATTAAGATATTTACATATTACCCCAAGAAAAGTGAGAGAGGTGGTAGATTTAATTCGCGGGAAAAAGGTTGACGAAGCAATAACCTTGCTCGAATTTTTAGTAAAAAAACCAGCCACTCCCGTCTTAAAGCTTTTAAAATCGGCTGCTGCTTCGGCTCAACATAATTTCAAATTAGATCAGTCAAGCTTTTATATATCTAAAATTTTCGTTGACGAAGGACCTAAATTTAAAAGATGGAAACCAGCTTCAAGGGGCAGGGCCGCGACGATTATTAAAAGGGCTTCGCATATAACCCTAGTGTTGGACGAAATTGAAAAATCAGAAAAAACTAAAGAGAAAAAACCCTCAGATGTCGGAATGAAAGAAGAAAAGATATCCGAAAAATCCGCAGAAGAAAAAAGGCTCAAGAAAAAAGCGCGCAAACAAGCGACGTTTAAAACAGAAAAAAAGATTAAAAAGCATGGACAGGAGGCGGGACCCAGGAAGATGTTTCAAAGAAAAGCATTTTAAATTTAACGAATAGACGAATTGATAAAAAGCAAATTCATAAACTCTAACACATTTTTATCAGCTGATTATTATGGCACATAAAGTTCACCCCAAAGCATACAGAATACAAGGAATAGCAGATTGGAATATCCGCGGCTTTTATAGAAAAAACACGGCTCAATATTTTGAGGAAGATTTTAGAATTAAAGAATTTTTAAGCAAAAAATTAAAAGATGCTTCGGTTGAAGACATTAAAATTGAAAGAGTAGATAATAAAATCAATGTTATTATTGAGACTGCCAGGCCCGGTTTAATTATCGGCAGGGGCGGAGAAGGAGTCGGGAAATTAAAGGCGATGTTGGAAAAAGAATTGTTGCAAGAAAAAAGCAGGACAGCCTTTTTTGAGACAAAAGGTAAAAAGATATCCCTTCCTGCAGTAGAAATAAAGATTGAAATTAGAGAAGTTAGAAACCCTTGGATTTCGGCCTCTTTAGTTGCTCAATTTGCCGCTCAACAAATTGAAAAAAGAACTCCCTTTCGCCAGGTATTAAAAAGAACTTTAAATAAAGTGATGGGCAACAAAGAGGTCAAGGGAGCAAGAATAGAGGTTGCCGGAAGGTTGAATGGAGTGGAAATTGCCAGAACCGAATGGTTAAAACTAGGCCAACTTCCCCGCGCCACAATAAGAGCCAATATTAACTATGCTCAAGCTCAAGCTTATTGTACTTACGGCGTAATAGGTATTAAAGTTTGGATTTATAAAGGAGAGCAATTTAAAGAAGAAAATCAATAGTGTAAATAAGAAATTGTAAAAATATGTTGATGCCAAAAAGAGTAAAACATAGAAAATGGCAGAAAGGCAGATCTAAAGGAATTGAAACTCGTGCCACTCAGCTTGCCTTTGGGAGTTATGGATTAAAATCGCTCGGAACTCGCTGGATTAGTTCTGCACAGATTGAGGCGGCCAGAAGGGCGATACTCCGATATCTAAAAAAAGGAGGGAAGCTCTGGATTAGAATTTTTCCGGATAAACCCATAACCTCAAAAGGCAACGAAGTTCCAATGGGAGGAGGGAAGGGCGGCGTAGACCATTACGCGTTTCCCATAAAACCCGGCCGGATAATTTTTGAATTAGAAGGCGTGAAAGAAGAAATCGCGAAAGAGGCATTTAAAATAGCCTCAGATAAATTACCCATAAAAACAAAATTTATTAAGAAGGGATAAAGAAATATGAAAGCCAAAGAACTTCGTCAAAAAACAAAAGATGAGTTGAATAGGATACTGCAGGATTCCCGGGTAAAATTAAGAGAACTCAGATTTAAGTTAACCCTTAATAAACTAAAAAACGTAAGAGAAATCCGGGAAATAAAAAAGAATATTGCCAAGATTTTAACCATTTTAAAAGAAACAAAAGGGAAAAAATAAAAATAAAACAATTCTATGCCAAGACGTCAATTAATAGGAACTGTAATATCGGATAAAATGCAAAAAACTGTTGTGGTGAAAGTTGAAAGAATTAAGGAACACCCGAAATACAAAAAAAGATATAAGGTCGCAAAAAAATATAAAGCTCACGATGAAAAGCAGGAATATAAAGTGGGCGATAAGGTTATTATTGAAGAATGTCGTCCGATCAGCAGAGACAAGAAATGGAAAGCAATCGCTAAGTTACAGGAGCAAAAATTAGAAAATAAAGAAGAAAAACCCACGCAAATATGATTCAAATGAGAACAATGTTAAAAGTGGCCGATAATACTGGCGCCAAGCTAGTTCAATGTATTCACGTTTCGGGAGGAACAAAAAGACGCTACGCTCAATTAGGGGATATTGTTGTTGTGGTGGTAAAGAAAGCCGAGCCAAGAAAACTAGTGAAAACTCATGATATTGTTAAAGCGGTTGTTATCCGCCAAAAGAAAACCTTTCGTAGAGTAGACGGTTCTTATATTCGTTTTGATGACAACGCCGTGGTAATATTAGGGGAAAATAAAGAACCGAAAGGAGGAAGAATTTTAGGACCCGTGGCAAGAGAAATTAGAGAAAGGGGTTTTGAAAAAATAGCCACAATGGCCGAAGAACTTATTTAAACTACCAATTCTTGATTTCATAATATATATGAAAATACACAAAAATGACCAGGTTCTTATAATTACAGGAAAAGACCGCGGCAGAACGGGAAAAGTTTTGCGTGCCTTCCCAAAAGAAAGCGCTATTCTAGTCGAAGGAATTAATTTGCGAAAAAAGAATATTCGTCCAAAAAGGGGAGACGAAAAAGGACAGATTGTTGAAATGCCAGCGCCCATCAATATTTCTAACACGAAACTCATCTGCCCAAAATGTAAAAAGGCGACAAGGGTGGGTTATAAGCTTGAGGGGGGTAAAAAATACCGAATTTGTAAAAAATGCGGTCAAGAAACGTAGAACTAAAATTATCTTTTAACCTATGAACATCTTGCGATTAAATGAAAAATATAATAAAGAAGTTGTGCCGGCAATGATGAAAAAATTCGGATATAAAAACACGATGGCTGTTCCTAAAATTAAGAAAATAGTGGTAAATACCTGTTTTGGCAGAGAGGTTACCGGAAAGACTTCCCAAGAAAGAGAAAAATTCCAAAAGACTATCTTACAAGACCTGATGCTTATTACCGGGCAAAAACCGAAACTGGTAAAGTCAAAAAAATCGATTTCTAGTTTTAAACTTAGAGAAAGCCTTGAAATTGCCGCAACCGTTACTTTAAGGAACAAGCGAATGTATGATTTTTTAGAAAAGATAATTTATTTATCGTTTCCTCGTTCGCGCGATTTTAAAGGAATCAATCCTAAATCCATAGACCAAAGGGGAAATATAACAATTGGTCTTAGAGAACACATTTCTTTTCCCGAAATTATTACTGAAAGAGAGAAAACCATTTTTGGGCTTGAGATTACAATAACGACAAACGCTAGGAATAAAGAAGAGGGGCTAGAATTGTATAAATTAATAGGGCTCCCAATCAAGTCTTAATTAAAATATGGCCAAAAAATCAGAAATAGCAAAATCATTAAAACCGCCCAAATTTTCTACCCGTCTTGTTCGGCGTTGTTTTAAATGCGGAAGAAGAAGAGGATACATTAGAAAATTTGGTATTTGCAGGATTTGTTTTAGAGAATTAGCAAATAAAGGAGAAATACCAGGAATTAAAAAATCTAGCTGGTAATTTTTACCATCACTATTCACTAATTACTATTTACTAACCATGATTGATCCAATAACCGACTTATTAAACCAAATACGAAACGCTCAAGCTGTATCCAAAACAGAAATCGCCATTCCTTTATCAAAAATGAAATATGAAATCGCCAAAATCTTATTGAGCGAAGGTTATATTTCCGAAGTTCAAAAGGCGAAAACAGACAAAAAGAAAATACTAAAAATTGTTTTGAAATACAATAATGGAATGCCGGCGATAACTGGCTTAAAAAGAGTTTCTAAGTCCGGTCAAAGGATTTACGCGAAAGCCTCGGCAATTAAGCCCATAAGGAGAGGTTATGGAATTTCAATAATTTCAACATCCAAAGGTTTGATGACTAATAAAAAAGCCAGAAAAATAAAATTAGGGGGAGAAATACTTTGTAAAATATGGTAATTATTCTGCAGAACCAATTCAGAATTAGTTCTGCTCCAAAAATATGTCACGCATAGGAAAAAAACTAATTGAATTACCGGAAGGTGTAAATATAAATAAAGAGGGCGAAACTTTAAAAGTAAGTGGCCCTAAAGGAGAGATTGTTAAAACAATCCCCTCGGAAATTAAGGTAGAAGTTAAAGAGGGCAAGGTTTTCGTTTCTTTACAAGAGAAAGGATACTTGGCTGGGGCAAAAAAACACCAGGCCTTGTGGGGGTTATATCGAAGCTTGATTAATAACTGGATAAGAGGAGTAAAAGAAGAATTTTACAAAAAATTAGAAATAGAGGGAATCGGCTATAAAGCGGTGGTTGAAAAAGAAGGTTTGGTTTTAAACGTCGGCTTTACTCACCCGGTCAAAATAAAATGTCCCGAAGGAATCAAGTTTTTGGTAGAAAAAAATATTATTACCGTTTCCGGGATAGATAGAGAAAAAGTTGGACAAATCGCAGCAATAATTAGAAAAGCAAAGAAAGCAGAACCCTATAAAGGAAAGGGTATTAAATATGTCGGAGAGAAAATCAGAAGAAAAGAGGGTAAAAGAGTGGTGGCTGCCAAGACCCAATAATATGAAATAACTTTTCAGACTCTATGAAAAAAAATATCAAACAAGAAAGACGAAAAAGACGCCATCAAAAAATAAGAGTAAAAATAAAAGGAACAAAAAAGCGCCCACGGCTTTGCGTTTTTAGGTCAGCAAAACATATTTACGCGCAATTAATTGATGACGAAAAAGGGCAAACAATAATTACTGCAAGCGATTTAGAATTAAAACAAACAAAAACAAGGAGCGTAAAAGCCGCAAAAACCCCGGCTGATAAAGAAAAAAAAGAATTAAGCGGGAAATTAAAGGTCGCTTACGAGGTGGGTAAACTTACTGCTGAAAAAGCAGCTAAAGAAAAAATTGAGAATGCGGTATTTGATCGAGGAGGCTTTGTATATCATGGAAGAATTAAAGCTTTGGCCGAAGGAGTAAGAGATGGCGGCTTGAAAATTTAATCACTAATTAATAAATAGCCACAAATTATGATAGAAAAAAAACAAGGAAAAAGATTTTTTTCCAGGTATACAAAAGAAAGTTCTGAATTTGAATCAAAATTGTTAGATTTAACCAGGGTAACTCGCGTTTCCTCTGGTGGGAAGTATCTGCGCTTCCGAGCGGTGGTGGCGGTGGGTGATAAAAAGGGAAGGGTTGGGGTGGGGGTTGATAAGGGTTTAGATGTCTCACAATCTGTAGAAAAAGCGACTACGAAAGCTAAGAAGAATTTGATCACTGTTCCCATTTCCGGCGAAACAATTCCTTATGATACAGAAGCGAAATTTGGAGCAGCAGAAGTTTTGCTTAAACCCCAAATGAAAGGAAGGGGATTGGTGGCGGGCGGCGTGGTCCGGACTATTTGCGAGTTGGCTGGTATAAAAGACATCTCTTCAAAAATTATGTCAACTTCAAAAAACAAGCTTACTAATGCTAGAGCGACAATTGAAGCGTTAAAGAAATTAAAAAGCGATATAAAAAAATCCTAAATTTGCGTGGGTTATGCAATTACATCAATTAAAACCAAAACATAAAATAAGGAGAAAAAGAGGGATTGGCCGGGGCGGGAAAAGAGGCACTTTTTCCGGCCGCGGCACGAAGGGGCAGAAAGCGAGAGCAGGTAGAAAATTTCAACCAATTATCAGGGAATTGATAAAAAGATACCCAAAACTAAGGGGCTATAGAATGGAAAAAAGAAGGAAAAAGACAATTCCGGTTAGCATCCAGCTCTTAGAGAGAAAATTTAAATCCGGTGAAATTATAACGCCCGCTTATTTGCTTAAAAAAGGAATTATCCGTAAGATAAAAGGAAAGATCCCAAAAGTTAAAATTCTGGGGAAAGAAAAATTATCAAAGGCCTTAATAATAGAAAACTGCGCTGTTTCTAAAACCACAAAAGAGATTATTGAAAAAGCAGGAGGGACGATTAAATAAAATCAAAAGTAAATGTGGTACCAAAAAATATTAACTCTTTTTAAAAATCGGGAACTTCGCAATAAAATCCTGTTTGTTTTGGGTATTTTTGTCGTTTTCCGCTTGACGGCCAATATTCCTATTCCGGGAATAGATTTAGAGAATTTAAGAAAATTTTTCTCAACCAATCAATTCTTCGGTCTTTTAAATATCTTTAGCGGGGGCGCATTAAGCAATCTTTCAATAGCGATGCTGGGACTTGGGCCCCATATTACCGCCGTTATTATTCTGCAATTATTAACAATGATTTTCCCGCAGTTAGAAAAATTGTATCGGGAAGAAGGAGAGGCCGGTCGGCAAAAATTTAATCAGTACGGACGGATTTTGACCGTTCCTTTGGCCGCCCTTCAAGGATACGCAATGTTAAACTTGTTCCAACACCAGAAGATTATCGGTGACCTTCCGTTAAATTTACTTTTCGTCTCGATTTTAACAATCACCGCCGGTTCTGTGTTTTTGATGTGGTTGGGAGAGTTAATCTCTGAGAAAGGAATTGGGAACGGAATTTCTCTTTTAATCTTTGCAGGAATTGTGGCCGGATTGCCGGTGGCAATCAGACAGATAATCATTACCTGGGATCCTTCCAAAATCCCTTCTTACCTTATTTTCGTCTTCTTGTCTTTTTTGATAACTTCTGGGGTGGTGTTAATAAACGAAGCGCGCCGCAATATACCGATTTCTTACGCAAAAAGAGTAAGAGGAACAAGGATGTATGGAGGCGTTTCAACTTATTTGCCCCTAAGCATTAACCCGGCGGGCGTGATGCCGATAATCTTCGCGCTTTCAATTTTGCTTTTCCCGGGCATGATAGCGAATTTTTTTACCGGCAGCAGCGGAATTTTAGGCACAATTGCCCACCAAACAGGGCAAATTTTTCAAAACCCTTGGTTTTACAGCATCTCTTATTTTATTTTAGTGGGACTTTTTACTTATTTCTATACACTGATAACCTTTGAACCGAAAACGGTAGCAGAAAATCTGCAGAAAATGGGAGGATTCGTCCCCGGTGTCAGGCCCGGAAAATCAACCGCCGAGTTCCTGAAATATATTTTAAACCGAGTCTTATTTTTAGGCGCGATTTTCTTGGGATTAATCGCGGTATTGCCATCAATCGTCAGCGGATCAATCAACGTGCAAGGGCCTACTTTCTTAATCGGAGGGACAAGTTTACTTATTATGGTCAGCGCGGTATTAGAGACAATGCGTCAGATTAATTCCCAGCTTCAGATGCGAGAATATGAAACCTTCTAAAAATCCAAAATTTAAAAGGAGCCCAGCAGGGCGGCAGGGTGGTAGGAGGGTTGGAGTCCAAAATCCAAAAGTTTTTATTATTGTGGGACCACCCGGCTCAGGAAAGGGAACTCAGGCCAAATTGCTTTGTCAGAAATTTGGTTTAGAATATGTTGGAAGCGGTGATACTCTCAGAGCGCGTCAAAAGATAGGCGATTTCACCGGAAAGAAACTTATCCAGGCCATGGGAAGAGGGGAGTTGGCTCCCAGTTTTGTTATCGTTAAGATTTTAGGTGATGTTTTAGAAAACTTTAAAAAACACTTAAAGATTAGAGGATTTGTCTTAGATGGCTGGACTAGAATAATTTTTGAAGCTATTCTGGCGGACGAAGCTTTAGAGTGGTATGAGTGGGATAAAAATGTGAAAGTTATATTGCTTAATATTTCCAGAAGGGAATCATATAACCGTTTAACCAAAAGAAGACAATGTAAAAAATGTGGTCATCTTATTCCTTGGATAGGAGAGTTTAAAAAACTTAAAAAATGCGATAAATGTGGCGGAGAACTTATAACAAGAGCCGACGATAAAATGGAATCAATAAAGAAACGGCTGGAGGAATATAAAAACCAAACCAAGAAAGCAATAAATTATTATAAAAAACAAGGAAGATTGATTGAAATAAACGGAGGGCAGAGCATCGAAGATGTTTTTAAAGACATTTTAAAAGCAATAAAATGATACCCATAAAATCAGCTGAAGAAATTGAAATAATTGAAGAGGGCGGTAAAATTTTGGCAAAGATTATGAAAGAACTAGAAAAACTGGTTCAGCCAGGGATTACCACAAAAGAACTAAACAGGCTCGCCGAGAGCCTGATTTTAAATTACGGCGGGAAACCATCGTTTAAGGGACACCAGAATTTTCCAGCCACTCTCTGCACTTCTATTAACGAAGAAATTGTCCATTGTCTGCCGTCAGACAGAGTTTTAAAAGAAGGAGAAATTGTCTCGCTGGATTTAGGTATTTTATACCCCGCACCAGCCCGCCCCGCTTCGCTTGGCGAGGCCGGGGAGCAAGCACGGTACGGGACAGGTAAAAGTTTTCATACGGATATGGCAATCACATTGCCGGTTGGTAAAATTAGCCCAGAGGTCCAAAGATTAATTCGGGTTACAAAAAAGGCCCTGAAAAGAGGACTCAAAAAAGCGCGTCCCGGAAACACATTTGGAGATATTGGAAATACAATTCAAAGATATGTTGAGGGACAGGGTTTTGGCATTGTAAGGCAGCTTTGTGGTCACGGCATCGGGAAAAATCTTCACGAAGAACCCCAAATCCCAAATTACGGGAAAAGAAAAACAGGCCCTGAAATCAAAGAAGGAATGGTTTTTTGTTTAGAGCCTATGGTAACAGTGGGGGGCTGGGAACTTAAAAAGGCCAAAGACGGCTATGGCTACGAAACTGCCGATGGCTCTTTGTCTTGTCATTTTGAGCACACGATCGCTACAACAAAAGACGGTTGTCGGATTTTAACAAATTATTAATCAGGTTTGTATATTAAATACAAAATGCAAAATAGAATTTTTTTATCGGTTGTTATCCCGGCTTATAATGAAGAAAAAAAGTTGCCAAAAACCTTAAACGAGATTGATAAATATTTAAGGAATCAAAATTACCCTTCGGCAGGCTCGGGGCAAGCTAGCTACGAGATTATTGTTGTGAACGATGGCTCAAAAGACAAGACCGCCGAAGCCGTCAAGGATCTGACCCCTGTAATTAAAAACCTAAAATTGATTGATAATAAAGAAAATCGCGGAAAGGGTTTCGTTGTCAGGCAAGGAATGCTGGCGGCTGAAGGAGAATATAGATTATTTACCGACGCCGACAATTCTACTTCCATAAATCAGATTGAAAAAATGTGGCCGTATTTTGAAGAGGCCTACGACATAGTTATAGGTTCGCGAGGTGTAAAAGGCGCAGAAATTTTAGTTTCTCAATTTTGGATAAGAAGAAGATTGGGCAATATTTTTAATTTATTAGCCCAGGTAATTATAGGTCTTTGGGGTGTGTGGGATACCCAGTGCGGCTTTAAAGCGTTTAGGGCGGGCGCGGCAAAAGATATCTTTCCAAAATGCACAATTGACGGCTGGGGATTTGACCCAGAAGCATTAATAATCGGCAAAAAAATGGGTCATAAATTCAAAGAAATTCCCGTGGTCTGGGAAAATAATTCGGTCAGTAAACTAAAGTTTAAAGGGATGGCAAAAACGCTTATCGATTTGTTAAAAATAAAATGGAATCTTATAATAAAAAAATATGCCCAGTAATACAACCCCCAGTGGTTTTTTACCAAACGCATAAGGTAATAGAAAACTGCTAAGGGAAGTGTGTCTGGGCTTAAACAATCAACACCGGAAACCACGCAAAAAAACAGCGTTTGGTTCTGGGGGTTGATATACTGGGTATGATTAAGAAATTTTTTAATTTTAAAACTAAAACAGTTACTTTTGCCGCCGGA
>CAZDIG010000005.1:4863-18733 GCA_964505465.1 uncultured Candidatus Saccharibacteria bacterium | reverse complement strand
GCCGGAATCTTTCGCGGCTTCGGTCGTGGCTGATAGGTATACATAAAAAATCCTAATTTCTAAATCCTAATTTCTAAACCACGCCGCCTTTGCGGCGTAAGTTTTTATTGATTTAATTTTTAATTTAGGTAAAATTAATCATAATGACTGCTTCAGAATTACGAAAGAAATTTTTAGATTTTTTTAAAGAAAATGGGCACACTATTATCCCCGGCGCTTCTTTAATTCCAGAGCACGACCCAACCGTTCTTTTTACTACCGCCGGCATGCATCCCTTAATTCCATTTTTGTTAGGAGAAAAGCATCCGGCCGGCAAAAGATTGGTCGATGTTCAAAAATGCGTGAGGACAGGTGATATTGAAAGCGTTGGAGATTCATGGCACTTAACTTTTTTTGAAATGTTAGGGAACTGGTCGCTGGGAGATTTCTGGAAAAAAGAAGCCATTGAGTGGAGTTTTAAATTTCTAACCACCCCAAAATATCTTGGAATTCCAGCAGGAAAATTAAGCGTTACCGTTTTTGCGGGCGATGAAGATGCCTCAAAAGATGAAGAATCAGCGGGAATTTGGCAGGCATCAGGCATTCCCAAAGAAAGAATTTATTATCTGCCAAAAAGCGATAATTGGTGGGGACCGGCTGGCCAAACGGGTCCCTGCGGGCCTTGCACCGAAATGTTTTATGATACCGGAAAAGAGAAATGTGGAAAGGATTGCCAGCCCGGTTGTTCGTGCGGCAAGTATGCCGAGATTTGGAATGATGTTTTTATGGGATTCAATAAGACAAAAGACGGAAAATATGAACCTTTAACTCAAAAAAATGTTGATACCGGAATGGGCTTAGAAAGAACAATCGCAGTTTTGTCTGGCCACGATAGCGTTTATGAAACCGAATTATTTCAACCAATAATCAGGAGAGTTGAAGAATTTACCGATGTTAAATACAACTCACAATCCAAAAGTCATAGGATTATCGCCGACCATGTAAAAGCGGTAACTTTTATTCTTGCGGAAAATATTACACCTGCAAATATTGAAAGGGGTTATGTGTTGCGAAGATTGATCCGGCGAGCGGTTAGATATGGTCGGCAGTTGGGCATAGAAAACATATTTTTACACAAGGTTGCTGAAGTTGTTATTAGTATTTATAGAGAAATTTATCCCGAGCTTTGGCGAGGGAAAGATTTTATTCTTGAGCAATTGGTGAAGGAAGAAGAAAAATTTCAGAAGACGCTAGAGAAGGGATTAAAAGAATTTAAATTACAGATCGCAAAGAATGAAACTAAAATCATTCCAGGGAAAATAATCTTTGACCTTTACCAAAGCTATGGATTTCCTTTAGAATTAACCAAAGAGTTAGCCGCCGAGCAGGGCCTTAAAGTAGACGAAAGCGGTTTTGAAAAAGAGTTTCAAAACCATCAAGAGCTTTCTCGGTTTGGTTCAGAAAAGAAGTTTAAAGGGGGATTAGCCGATCATTCGGAAATAACGACAAAATATCACACCGCCACCCATTTACTTTTAGCGGCTTTGCGTCAAATTTTAGGCGAACATGTCTTTCAAAAAGGAAGTAATATAACTGCCGAACGCCTAAGGTTTGATTTCTCTCATCCTCAAAAACTGACACCAGAAGAATTAAAAAATGCTGAAAAATTGGTCAATCAGAAAATTCAAGAGAATCTAAAAGTAAAATTGGAGGAAATGTCTTTGGAGGAGGCAAAAAAACAGGGGGCAACGGGTGTTTTTAGTGAGAGATACGGAGAGAGAGTAAAGGTTTATACGGTTTTTAACGAAAAAACAGGAGAGGTCTTCAGTAAAGAGATCTGCGGCGGTCCCCATGTGGGTTTGACTTCTGAATTAGGTAGATTTAAAATTTTAAAAGAAGAGGCGTCCAGCGCCGGCGTAAGAAGAATAAAAGCAATTTTAGAATAAACATTGCCTCAGTTTATTATGTCAAAAAAATTTTTTGATATTTTTCCGCCCAAATATAAACAATCCTCAAGACCAGAGGATAATATCACCGAACAACAATCAGAGTCGCCACAACTATCCCCGAGAAAAAAAATAATTTTAGGGGTTGCCGCTTTTGTTTTTATTACAGGTATTTTATTATATTTTAAATTGCCGCGGCTGAACTTAGAAATTTGGCCTCAAACTGATTTGTTAAATTTAAATGAAAAAATAATTATTGATAAAACCGTTGATAAAATCGATTTAGAAAATAAAATCATTCCCGCTGAGATTATTGAAGAAGAAAAAGAGTTATGGCAGGAATTTTCCAGCACCGGAAGCGCCACCAAAGAAGGGAAGGCAGAAGGAATAATCCGCCTTTATAATAAATACAATCCTCCTACTCCGATCAGTTTAAAGGCGACAACCCGTTTTTTGTCTGATTCCGGAAAATACTTCCGGGCGCCAGATAAAATTTATATTCCCGTCGCTCAAATAAAAAATGGCAAAGTTGTTCCAAGCTCAGTTGATGTAAAAGTTGAGGCTATAGAAGCAGGGGATGAATATAATATTGACCCGGCAAAATTTTCGGTGCCAGGCTTGGTGGGTACTCCTTATTATTACAGCATATACGGCGAATCTTTGGCATCAATGAAAGGCGGATTCGCGGAGGATTTGAGGCAAGTTACTCAGTTGGATCTTCAGGAAGCGGAAAATAACACAACCAAAAAGCTTTTAAATGATATTGAATCCTCTCTAAGAAATAAAATTTCTTCAGAGTATATTTTATTGGACAACGCTATCTCAAAAGAGGTTACTGAAGCCACTCCTTTGGTTAAAGCAGGGGCCACAGTGGAAAAATTTAAATTTGAGGCAAAAGCAAAAGCAAGGGCTTTGGTATTTAAAAAATCGGAATTGGAAAATTTTATTAAAGAATTCATTCGTTCAAGAATTGGCGACTCAAAAAAAATATTTGAGGAAAGTTTAAAAATAAATTACACTCCAGAAAGAGTAGATTTAAGCGAAGGGAATATAGTTCTTGACACCACCTTCTCAATTAAGGTTTATCCGGCAATTGATAACGAAAAAATAACCAATCTGCTTGGAGGAAAGTCGGCTGGAGAAATCAAAGAAACAATTTATAGAAATTTTCCCAGGGAAATTTCGCAAGTCCAGATAAATTTTTGGCCCTTTTGGGTAAAAAACGCGCCAAAAGACATTAAAAGAATAAATATAAAACTGAATCTGGAGTAGGATATTGTTTTTATTGGCATTACTTGACCAATTAAATTAATTTTGCTATTATATACAATTATATTAATGCCCTATAATAATTCAGAAAAAGAAAAAAAACTAAATACAAAGAAGGTTATTAAAAAAGAAGGGACAGTTATTGAGGCGTTACCGAACACCTTTTTTAGAGTCAAATTAGACGAAGGAAAAGAAATCTTGGCATTTCTTTCCGGAAAACTGCGAATACATCGAATTAGAATTTTAACCGGCGACCGGGTCTCCATTGAAATGACTCCCTATGACGAAGAAAAAGGAAGAATCGTCTACCGGCTCAGATAAAATATATCAACTATTTAAAACAAATGAGAGTGAGATCATCGGTAAAAAAAATCTGTCAAAAATGTAAAATCGTCCGACGCAAAGGACGTATTTATGTAATTTGTTCAAATCCTAAACACAAACAAAGACAAGGATAAACTTATGCCGAGAATCGCAGGGATTAATATCCCAGACAACACGCAAATAGAAATATCTTTGACCTATATTTATGGAATAGGTCGTTCTTTAAGTAGAAAAATTCTATCTGAAACAAAAATTGACCCAACCAAACGAGCAAAAGACCTGACCGCTCAAGAGATAAATCAATTAAGAGAGATTATTGAAAAAAAATTTAAAATCGAAGGAGATCTCCGGCGCGAAACAATGATGAATATCAAAAGACTAAAAGATGTTGGCTCGTGGCGTGGTTTGCGCCATTTGAAGGGTTTGCCGGTCAGGGGGCAAAGGACAAGAACAAATACCAGAACAATCCGCGGCAATGTTAGAAAAACAATGGGATCCGGAAGAAAACCGCCGCCATCACCAACATAATAAATTCTAAACGTCAAATCCTAAATCCTGAACTAGGACAATATTAGGTTTGCTAAATAAAAATTATGGGAAAGAAACGTGTCATCAAACAAACAGCAGAAGAGCTTATAAAAGAGAAAGAAAAAATTGAGGCAGCCGTCAGGAAAGAAGTTAAAACTAAAACAGCCCCCGAGAGGATTAGCGAGGGCCGGGTTTATATTTCTTCCTCGTATAATAATACTATTATGACCCTGGCCGATTTGAAAGGAAATGTTTTAGCCTCAAAAAGCGCAGGTTCAATTGGTTTTAAGGGGACAAAAAAGGGGACCTCTTTTGCCGCTTCGAGAGTCGGAGAAGCGATAGTTGGTATTTGTAAAAAATTAGGAATCGAGAAAATCCATGTTTTAGTAAAAGGAATAGGCTCCGGGCGTGACTCAGCTGCAAGATCTTTATCTACCTTTGGTTTAGATATTCTCTCGATTAAAGATGTGACGCCAATTCCCCATAACGGTTGTCGTCCCAGAAAAGTAAGGAGAGTATAAAAAACTATGATAAAAAATAAATGCAAAGCTTGTAGAAGGCTTGGACAAAAATTATTCTTAAAAGGGGAAAGATGCCTTTCTCCTAAATGCGCGATGGTAAAAAGAGCCTACCCGCCAGGATTAGCCGGGAAAAGGAGAAAAAGGAGGCTCTCGGATTACGGGAAGGCGTTGCGGGAAAAACAAAGATTAAGATCTTGGTACGGACTATCAGAGCGCCAGTTCAAAAAATATGTTAAAGAAGTTTTATCCAAGCGGGGAAAAGTTGAAAACTTAGCGGAAGAATTTATTAAGAAATTAGAAAAAAGGCTGGATAATGTAATTTTCCGTTTGGGTTTTTCAAAATCCAGATCTCAAGCGCGCCAGCTTGTTTTGCACGGATACTTCTTAATAAATAAAAAACCGATTACAATGCCTTCTTACGAAGTTAAAAAAGGCGACGCGATTGCTATTAAAGAAGGAAAGAAGAGAAAAACCGCTTTAAAAGACCTTTCAGCGACTTTAAAGAAAAAACAAGTTGCCTCTTGGCTTAAAATTGACAAAGATAAGCTGGAAGCAGAATTAACCGGAGAACCTTCTTTAGGGGAAGTTCTCCCTCCAGCAGAAATTCCAACAATTTTTGAGTATTATTCAAGATAATAATCTTGGAGCCCAAAACTTAGAGCCTAAAATAGTTGTAAGTTACAAGTTTCAAGAAAATTATGATTCCTTTATCACTACCTCCTAAAATAATTCAAAAGAAACAGAATTTAGCGGTTTTTGAGGTCGAAGGGCTTTACCCGGGTTATGGAATAACAATAGGAAACACGCTTAGGAGAATTTTACTTTCTTCATTAACTGGAGTAGCTGTTATCCAAGCAAAAATAAAAAATGTACAACACGAGTTTTCAACAATACCCGGCGTAAAAGAGGACGTAGTTATGATATTGCTAAATTTAAAGAAATTAAGATTCAAAATTTTTGAAGGGGATATACACCAGATTTCACTTAAAGTTAAGGGCGAAAAGGAGGCCAAGGGCAGCGACTTTAAATTACCGCCCCAGGTTGAGCTTTCTAACCCCGATTGCCATATTGCCACTCTTACCGATAAGAATGCCGAATTAGAAATAGAAATTCAGATTGAAAAAGGTGTCGGCTACGAACCCTTAGAAAGGAGAAAAAAGAAGAAGACAGAAATAGGGACCATCACTCTTGACGCAATTTATACGCCGATTAAAAGAGTAAATCTTAAAGTAGAAAATATGCGGGTAGGCGAGAGAACGGATTTTGACAGATTAAAACTGGAAGTAGAGACAGACGGAACTATTGAGCCGGAAGAAGCCCTCAGCGAGGCCTGCCAGATTCTTATCAAGCATTTTACTTTATTTAACGACGAAATTAGTAAGGGCATTTTAAAAGAGAAAAAAGCTCTGGCCGAGAAAACAGGAAAAGCTGAGAAAAAAGCCCTTCTTGAAGCAACCGAAATAAAAGTGGAAGACTTAAAAATCTCCGCAAGAACGCTTAACGCTCTGTCAAAGAATAACATTAAAACCGTGGGCGGGATTTTAAGGAAAAACGAAAATTCTATTCTAGAACTAGAAGGAATGGGGCAAAAAGGGGTAAAAGAAATAAAACGAAAACTAAAGAAATTAGGACTGGAGCTTAAAACAGAATAGGCAAATTAGTATCGTAATATTCAAATATGCGGAAACTAAAAAAAGGCAGAAAATTCCATCGGGAGAAAGCCCAAAGGGAGGCGCTTTTTAAGGCGTTGCTTACTTCATTTTTCATAAAAGAAAGGATTAAGACCACAGAAGCTAGGGCAAAAGAGATTTCGGTAATCGCCCAAAAGATGATCAGCCGGGCGAAAAAAGGAGGTCTTTCCTCGCAAAGACTGCTAAACCGCAATCTTTCAAGAGAAGCGGCTAAAAAACTGGTTAAAGAAATTGGCCCAAAATATAAAGAGAGAAAAGGGGGATATGTAAGAATCATTAAATTGGGGCAAAGAAAATCTGACAGCGCGGAAATGGCAATTATTGAACTTGTTAAATAATCTTTTTAATTCATGACAAGAGAAAAACATACAATTGATGCCACAGGTAAGATTTTAGGAAAACTCGCCGTCGAGATCGCAATTTTATTGCGAGGCAAACATAAATCTAGCTATGTCCCGAATCAAGACATTGGCGATTTTGTTTTAATTAAAAATGTCGATAAAATAAAATTTAGCGGTAAGAAATTTGATAAGAATATTTACTACCACCACACAAAATATCTTGGTGGGCTAAAACAGACCCCATTAAAAATTCTTTTTAAAAAAGATCCGGCCAAAGTTTTAAGGATGGCGGTTTCGGGGATGCTTCCCAAAAATAAATTGAGAGCAAGGCAAATAAAAAGATTGAAAGCGGAGAAATAATTAATACAGCTTCAATATGGTTAAAGATAAAAAAACTAAAACTAAAAAAAGCGAAAAAGCGGAGAAAAAGATAAAAATAATTAGTAAGGAGAAAAAGATTAAAAAAGCAAAAGAAGAAAAGGTTGCTGTAAAAGAAACCATTAAACAAGGGTCAGTAGTGGAATCCGAAGTAAAACCGGAAAAATATTATGAAGGAATAGGACGGAGAAAAACGGCGATAGCTAGAGTAAGAATATATAGTCAGGGCGGAAAAGGAATGCTGATTAACGATAAGCCTTATGAGGTCTATTTTCCGGTTCCGGAAGCCCAGCAGACCGCCACCTCCACTCTTAGAAAACTGAAATATTGGGATGTTTTTCGGGCTGTAATTAAGGTTAAAGGCGGTGGTTATAACGCGCAGGCAGAAGCGATTAGATTGGGAACAGCAAGAGCCTTGGTGAAATTTGATTCTGGCTTAAGAAAGAAATTAAGCAAAGCAGGTTTATTAACTAGAGATCCAAGAATGAGAGAAAGAAAGAAATTCGGCTTAAAGAGGGCAAGACGCGCGCCACAGTGGCAAAAGAGATAATTACTCGGTAATAAAACTTCAAAGTACCGACACTCAAAATCCCAGCGAGATTTTGGTGTCTACGTTCTCGGCCTGTCGCCGAGCATATAAAAAGTTTATGTACTCGGACCGTGCCGACAGGCCTGCGAAAGTTACTTTGAAATTTATTGCCTCGCTTCGGGAAGCCCCAGTGGCAAAAGAGGTAAAATATCAGCGGAAATCAGCGTTTAGATCAGCGTAAATCAGCGATTTTCGCGAAGCGAAAATGTTAAAAGAATTCATCGACAAATTTTATTTAGATAGGCAGAAAAGCAAAAAGGAGCAAACCAGTTTTTATATCAGTGAGGCGGGTAAATGTCCCCGTCAGATTTTTTTCAAATTTAAAAACGCTCCGGCAAAAGAGTTAGACGCGAGTTTTTTAAGATTGTTTGACCATGGCGAACACATCCATCAGCTTATAATGAAACCCTTGATTGGCACGAGGGAAATTCATGTGGTGGCGTCGGAAGTTGAGATTCCGCCGCAGGAGCTGGTAAGAGGAAGAGCGGATGCGGTGATTAGCGACGGCAAGGTTTTATATGTTTTGGACATTAAGAGTATGAATAGCATGATTTTCAGGAATCTTTTAGGGCCGAAAGAAGAAAACATGGACCAACTTCAGCTGTACTTACACTATTTCAAAATCCAAAAAGGAATATTGCTTTACGTTGATAAAGACAAATTAGCGTTAAAAGAATTTTTGGTTGATTACGACAAACCCCGCGCCGAAAAAATATTGAGCAGATTAACTATTCTTAAAAAGCAAATAGATTCTAATACTATTCCTCCGAGAATCATGGAATATCCAAAAAGTTGGCAATGCCAATATTGTCAGTTTAGGACAATTTGCGACCTTACCAACGGCGGGGAATTAAAGTGGGAAGAATTCAAGAAAAAAATTGAGAAAGTTGACCCTAATTCTTGACAAGATTATAATATAGTGATATAATAAAAATATACAACAAAACAGCCCTTTAAAAACAATTCCTGTCAGCTGTCTATTAAATTGGTTATTTTTAGGAAAAGTAGTCAGTTTAGTGGACAGTTGACAGGGCGTAACTAACAGGCAAAAGTGCCACGCGCCGGGCTCGGGCTAGCAAGCCGCTAGCGACCTCGGCGGAGAAAGGCGCCCCTGTTGGTGAACGTAGGCTAGGCCAACCAAGCGAGGATCCCTTTTTTCATTTTGGGACTACAGGGAAGAGCTCTCCCTAGTCGACCGAAAGTCAAGGGTTACGGCCGCGGAGAACCCTCCAAAAATCTCGGCCGGGAGAACCGCCTGTCAACTGTCTATGCCGTATAGGTCCTAAGATAACATCAAGGGACTTTTTCTTTTGTTTAAAAAAGCAAAAAAGCGGAGGGCTAACCTCCGCGGACTCATGATTAGTTACGGGAATAGTCTTTCGGAAGCAAAAAGAGTATTTGTGATTAAAAAATATAATTTTTTGACACTTCCGTTCCAGAGAACCTTGGTTTTAGAGAGCGTAAGGGTTAATTTCTCCGCCTCTTGATAATCTTTAGAAAACTTCCCAAGTTTTACCAAATCAACCATATTTATTTCGTCTCTCGTATCGGTTTCGGAGATTTTTATAGTATCGCCGATTCTAAAAACCAGATAACTGGGGTTGAGCCAAGAGCAATCTTCATTTTTTTCAGAAAACCTTGTCAAGAAAATTCTTTCTAATTCTGGGGAAGTTAAATCGGAAAACGAGATTTCATAATCATTTAGATATAATATTTTTTGATTATCGGGAGAAAGCATTAATTCTTTAACCGGCGAATATAATTTTTTAAACTCCTTTGTTTTTGTATCCAATGTGTATAAAACCTCGTTTTCTAAAATAAAAATTATATTAAGATGCGCCACTACTCTATAAACACCATCTTTTTTAACAGGGAACGGCGTTTCATTTAAAACCTCAATTTTATTTCCTGAGAAATCCGATCTTAAAACATTCCCGGATTTTTCCAGCCAGATTATATTGTTCTGTAAAAACGTATAAGCTGTTACCTTATTTAAAATTGGAAGAATCTTCTCGTTTTTCAAGTAAAGAGAACCATTTTTAACGAAGAATATTTCTTTTGAGTTCGCGGGATTAAAAGAAATTTCTTGAGTATTTTTATCCAAATATCCAAGGGGCGCAGACGGCTCTTGGTTTGCGGTTTGGTCAATGAGGAAATATTCTATTTCTTTATCTGCTTCAATTTTAACCAATAATTTTTTTGAATCTTCCGACCATTTTAAATCCAATAACTTGGCATTATGAGAAAAAGAAAAAATTTTCTTATTATCTTCTTTTTTTAGATTAAAAATCTCCAAGCCAAATCCGTCTTCTGCCGATTTTTTCAAAACTATAGTTTTTTGATCCGGAGAAAAGAAAAAGTCGTTGACCTTTTCTTTAAAAATTTCAAAAAGAGGATTTTCTTTTATTAAAACAACATTATCCGCCCTCGTAACTTCTCTTTCCCGCACGTCTAAATTCTTTTTCCAAGGATAATATCCCTCCTTTTTTATTAAAACTTCGTGTTTTTTGGGCAGGAGATTTTGGATTAAAACCGAGTTTATAATAATGCCAGTTTTTTCTTTAAGCTTACCGTCAACAAAAATTTCTGCCACCGGTGGCCAGACCTTTAAATAAAGCCCGCCCGTATTTACAATTTTTTTTGTTTCAAAGTCAAAACGGTATCCTAACGAGTAAAAAATAAGCTGGGAGCCAACTAAAAGAAAGAAAAATATAAAAATTAAGACTATGATATTGCGGGTCTTTTTAGTCATATAAATTCATTTTAATCCAATTTAATCCAATTGCCAATTTTAAGATTATGGGTTAAGATAGGATATAATTATGCCCCGTAGAGGAATTTCGAAATGCCCCTGCGGGGCGAACTGAGAATTTCGTAGAAATTCTTATTCGAAATTCTCATACGGGGTATGCCAGATAAATTTGTAATTCTTGGGGGAAAACCCTTATTCGGAGAAATTGAAGTAAGGGGATGCAAAAATGCCGCAGGGCCTATTCTTGCGGCTACTTTGCTAACCGATGAAGAATGCGTTATCGAAAATCTTCCTTTGGTAGAGGATATTTTAAATGTAATAGAGGTTTTAAAAAGTATCGGAGCCAAAGTGGATTGGATAGGGGAAAGAAAAGTGCGGGTAAAAGCCGATTCAATAACGACTCAAGATATGGATTTTACCAAAATTTCCAAGACAAGAATTTCTGTTCTTTTATTTGGATCTTTATTGCCCCGAGTGAAGCATTTTAAGATTTCTCCTCCCGGCGGAGATAAAATCGGCTTAAGGCCAATTTCTATCCACCTCCAAGCCCTTGAAGAAATTGGCGCGAAAATTCTGAGAACCGATGATTTTTATAAAATTGACTGCGATAATCTTCAGGGGAAAGAGATTATCCTTGGAGAGTTCAGCGTTACCGCCACCGAAACATTAATGTTGGCGGCGGTTCTTGCAAACGGTAAAACCATTATTAAAGGAGCGGCCTGCGAACCCCATGTTCAAGACTTAGGAAAAATGTTAAAAAATATGGGCGCCAAGATAGAGGGACTCGGGACGCATACAATTGAAATAGAGGGGGTCAAAAAATTAAAAGGGGTTTCTTATAGTGTTATTTACGATCCTATTGAAGCCGGGACTTTTATTGTGGCCGGCGCCGTAACTCCCGGAGAGGTGAAAGTAAAAAATGTTGATTTTAACCATTTAGATTTATTTTTAAAAAAACTTGAGGAAATTGGAGTTGATTTTAAAAAAGACAATAATTCGGTTACGGTTTCCTATTCTCCAAATCTAAAAGCCGCCAAAGTCCAAGCCCTTCCTTATCCGGGTTTCCCAACCGACTTGCTTCCGATTGTAATCCCGTTCTTAACGCAAGCTCGGGGAAAAAGTTTGATTCACGACCCATTATATGAAAACCGCTTCAATTACGTTCATGAATTAAGGAAAATGGGCGCCGATATTGAAATAGTTGACCCTCATCGCGCTTTCGTTTTTGGGCCAACCAAGCTGAGTGGCGTAAGAATTGAAACCTGGGATATTAGAGCCGGCGCCTGTTTAATTATTGCGGGCCTGATGGCCGAAGGCAAAACAACTATTGAAAATATCTTCCAAATTGACAGGGGATATGAGAAAATAGAAGAAAGATTACAAAAATTAGGAGCTGATATTAAACGAGTTAGTTAGCTTTTTAAGAAAAATTCTAGAAAGCTAAAAACCTAAAAACTAAAACCTAAAAATGTTTACACCAAAAATTGCAATAGATCTTGGGACTTGTAATTCTTTAGTGTTAATTCCCGGAAAGGGAGTGGTTCTGAATGAGCCCTCGGTAGTAGCCGTTTCTCTCACCGATAATAAAATCTTAGCCGTGGGGGCGAGGGCAAAAGAAATGATTGGCAGAACACCAGAGGGGATTAAAGTTTATCGTCCCTTGAGAGAGGGGGTAATCGCCGATTATCGGGTAACCCAAGCAATGATAAGATATTTCATTACCAAAACAGCAAAAAGTTTCTGGTTTTTTAAACCAGAACTGTTAATTTCTGTGCCGGCCGGCATTACCAGTACCGAAAGAAGGGCGGCTATTGAGGCGGCAATTTCGGCCGGAGCTAAACAGGCCTATGTTGCCAAAGATCCTATTTTGGCGGCAATAGGAGCGGGTATTCCGGTTAACTCGTGTTCTGGACATATGATTATTGATATTGGCGGAGGAACATCCGAGGTGGCGGTAATTTCTCTTGGCGGAATTGTGACTTCTCGTTCAGTAAGAATAGGCGGAGACAAGCTGGATGCCATAATTGCTGAGTATGTCAAAAAGAAATATAATTTAGCGATCGGAGACCAGACGGCTGAAGAAGTAAAAATAAAAATTGGCACCGCCCTTCCGCAAAAAGAAGAAAAATTTTTGGAGATTAGGGGACGAGATTTAATTTCAGGTCTCCCCCGCGATATAAAAATTTCCAGCAACGAAATTTGCGAGGCGATTTCGGATGTTTTAGGGGAGATTATCCAGGTGATAAAACAGGTTTTAGGCGAAACTCCGCCAGAGCTTTCAGCCGACATTATGAATAAAGGCATGATACTGTCGGGAGGGGGAGCGTTGCTTCCCAAGATCAATGAGTTAATTGCAAAAAATATTGGGGTTCCTTGTTTCGTGGCAGAAGATCCATTATTCTGCGTAATAAAGGGAACAGGAACGGTGTTAGAAAATCTCGAAACCTACAAAAAAGTGATAATGGCAAAAAAATAAAATTACGTATCTTGAGTTAATATGATAATCGGACATCAAAAACAGTGGGAGTTTCTAAAAAAATGTTTAGAGCTTAATCGGCTTTCCCATGCTTATTTATTTTCTGGCCTAGAATCGCTTGGGAAAAAAAACTTAGCGATAGAGTTCGTTAAAATGATTAATTGCGAAACTAATATAGCTCCCAAAGAGCCTTGTCAAAAATGCGCAAACTGCAAAGCGATTGAAAAAAGAAGTTTTCCAGACCTTTTTATCGCTGAACCATCGCAAAATGCCAATAAAACCAAAAATGAGGAAATAGAAGAGGGCCTAATTTCAATTTCTCATATAAGACAGGCGCAGCATTTCTTAAGTTTTCTATCTTATTATGGTAAGTGGAAAACAGTGATTTTAGACCAGGCCGAAAAAATGACCCACGAGGCTCAAAGTTGCCTTTTAAAAACGCTTGAAGAAGTGAAGGGAAAAACTATTTTAATTCTGATTTCTTCTCATCCCGAAATGCTGTTGCCCACAGTATATTCAAGGTGCCAGATAATTAAATTCTTTCCGGTTAGTCAATTAGAAATTAGAGATCATCTTATCAAAATAGGAGCAAGTCAAGGAAAAGCAGAAATGCTGGCGTCTATTTCTCAAGGTAAGCCAGGAAAAGCAATAGATTTTTTTATAAACGAGAAAAAATTAGAAGAAAAAGAAAAATTTTTAAAAGAGTTTTTAGAAATCCGCGGGTCAAATTACGCCACCCGTTTTCAATATGTAAAAAATGTACTCTTGCCGCAATATAATTTACACGAAGTTTTAGAAACTCTTCAAAATTATTTCAGGTATGTTTTATTTTTGAAAATAGGATTGGAGTCTTCTGGTTTTGTGAATTTCCCAAAGCCCGACCAAAAATTCAAATCCTATCCCATACCAAAGTTGGAAAAAATTATCAGGACCATTCAAACATTTGATTTTTTAACATTTTCGACAAATCTTAACCCAAAGTTAGCTCTTGAAGTGCTAATGTTGGAAATATAAATAAACTAATATGTACAAAGAAATTATTGATAGAATTAAACCAGAACTCGAAAAGTCAATTA
>CAZDIG010000005.1:0-4763 GCA_964505465.1 uncultured Candidatus Saccharibacteria bacterium | reverse complement strand
AATATGTACAAAGAAATTATTGATAGAATTAAACCAGAACTCGAAAAGTCAATTAAATTTTTTGAAGGAGAGTTATTAAAAATTCGAACTTCCAGAGCATCTCCTTCCTTGGTTGAAGACATAAAAGTTAATTGCTTTGGAGAAAGTTTTTTATTAAAACAGTTAGGCAGCATATCTTGTCCGCAATCCAATCAAATTGTTATTCAACCCTGGGATAGGTCTTATATTGAACCGATTGAAAAAGCGATTTCCCATTCCGGCATTGGTTTGTCTCCGATAGTTGATAAAGATTTTATCAGAGTGAGTCTGCCTCATCTTAGCGAAGAATATAGGCAAAATCTCATTCGTATCTTAAGCGAGAAAGCAGAAGACACCAGAAAAACCATAAGGCGCTGGAGAGAGGTTGCTTGGGACGAAATCCAAACAGTCTTTCAAGAAAAGAAAATTAGGGAAGACGATAAATTTAGGGGAAAAGACGAACTTCAAGAATTAGTTGATAAGTATAACGAGAAAATAAAAGAAATGGTCGAGAGAAAAAAGAAGGAAATTCTGGAATAGAAAAAATAATTTTATGCCCAGTAACACAACGTATGCTTTTTGAAATTTTAATTACCCTTTTTAGTATTGTTGGAATATTAACCCTTCACGAATTCGGCCACTTTATCTTAGCAAAACTCTTTAAAGTAAAAGTTGAAGAATTTGGAATAGGTTATCCCCCGCGAATTTTTAAGAGAAAAATAGGGGATACAGTTTATTCTCTAAATCTTTTGCCGTTTGGTGCTTTTGTAAAAGTCTTGGGAGAGGAGGGGGGAGTTGAGAGCGTCCAGAGTTTTAAAAACAAAAAAATCTGGCAAAGGGCGTTGATTGCGCTTGGCGGAGTGTTGTCGTTTTGGTTGATGGCAGCAATAATCTTTTCGATTATTATCGGTACGGGAGTTTATCAGGCGGTTGAAGATGAAATGAATTATAATCTAAGCGATCCCCGGGTTTTGATTACCTATATAGCTCCTAATTCGCCCGCCAAAAAAGCGGGCTTGGAAATCGGAGACGTTATAAAAGAATTGGAAGCCCCGGGTTATCAAATAGAAATAAACAAGGTAAAAGACATCCAGAATTTCACAAACGAAAATAAAGGGAAAGAAGTTATTTTTACAATTCAGAGAGGGGATAAAATCATTGAAATTCCGCTAATCCCCAGAGTTTTACCGCCCGAAGGAGAGGGTCCAACGGGAATCGGGCTGACCAGAGCGGCAATCGTCAAGTATCCCTGGTGGTTGGCGCCGGTTAAGGGAATTGAGGCAACCCTTAAAACAACAGTTTTTATCGTAAAAGGATTGTTTTTAGCTCTGATTAGCGCAATCAAGGGTTTACCGACTGGCGTACAGTTAATTGGGCCAGTTGGTATTGCGACAATGTTGGTTGAAGCCGCCCAAATTGGGATCAATTATTTTTTACAGATAGTTGGTTTAATCGCAATTTATTTAGCCATATCAAATCTCTTGCCTATACCCATTGCCGATGGCGGAAAAATATTATTCTTAGCGATTGAAAAAATAAGAAAAAAACCCTTTAGTCAAACAATCGAAATAAAAATTAATGCC
Source organism: uncultured Candidatus Saccharibacteria bacterium (assembly GCA_964505465.1). Classification (GTDB taxonomy): domain Bacteria; phylum Patescibacteriota; class Minisyncoccia; order Minisyncoccales; family Staskawiczbacteraceae; genus CAZDIG01. The sequence continues at coordinate 3,162 of CAZDIG010000005.1, read as the reverse complement.
ATATTCTTTGTTTTAGTATTTTTTTTAATGATATATGTGACAATACAAGACATAGGAAGGTTATTTTAAATCATTATGCGCCAATCTCAATTATTTTATAAAACATCAAAAGAAGTGCCCAAAGACGCAGAAGCTCCTTCTCATAAATTGCTTCTGAGAGCGGGTTTTATTGATCAAGTTGCGGCCGGTATTTACACTTTCTTGCCTCTTGGTTTTAGGGTGATAAAAAAGATTGAAAATATCATTAGGAAACATATGCAAGAAAGTCCTCTTTTGGGGCAGGAGATATTAATGCCCGCTCTTACTCCCAAAGAAAACTGGCAGCAAACCGGCAGGTGGGAAAATTTTGAAGCACTCTTTAAATTACAGAGCAAGGGCGGAAAAGACTACGCTTTAGGAGCCACTCACGAAGAGATAATCGCGCCATTGGTAAAAAAAATAGTTTTTTCTTATAAAGACCTGCCACTTTCTTTATTCCAAATACAGACAAAGTTCCGCAACGAACCCCGCGTTAAGTCCGGCATTTTGCGAACTCGCGAGTTCCTAATGAAAGACCTTTATTCTTTTCATGCTAACCAAGAAGATTTAGACGAATATTATGAAAAAGCGGCTAAAGCGTACTTAAATATTTTCAAGGAATGCGGGCTTAGAAGCGAGAATCCAAAAAATAAAATCACCTACCAAACATGGGCCTCTGGTGGTACTTTTTCAAAATATTCCCACGAATACCAGACTATAACCGAATTCGGGGAAGATGTAATTTATATCTGCGATAAGTGTTTTTCGGCAATTAACGAAGAAATTAAGGATAAAAATACCGTTTGCCCAAATTGCGGATCAACTGAATTAAGAAAAGCTAAAGCGGTTGAGGTGGGCAATATTTTTAAGCTTGGCACAAAATATTCGCTTCCCTTTGACCTGAAATTCCGCGATAAAGACGGCAAAGAAAAACCGGTAGTTATGGGTTGTTATGGAATTGGATTGAGCCGTTTAATGGGAGCAATAGCGGAAGTTCATCACGATGAAAAAGGAATTATTTGGCCTAAAACAGTGGCCCCATTTTCGGCACACTTGCTTTTAATTGAAAATTCTGCAAAAGTAAGAAAAATAGGGGAGAAATTATATAAAAATTTGCAAAAAAATAAGATTGAGATATTATATGATGACAGAAATAATAAAACGCCGGGAGAAAAATTCGCCGATGCGGATTTAATCGGCATTCCTTGCAGAATCGTCTTAAGCGAAAAAACTCTAAAGAAGAAATCAGTTGAATTAAAGAAAAGAGAAGAAGGAAAAACGAAATTAATTAAAACTTCAAGTTTAAATAAATTCCTATTAAAGTCATGCTGAAGAAAATTCTTTCATATTTAACAATGGACACCGCGATTGATTTGGGAACCGCTAATTCCCTAGTTTATGTGAGAGATAGGGGAATCATAATTAACGAACCTTCTGTGGTGGCGATAAACAACAAAACCGGTCAGATATTAGCGATTGGAGAAGAGGCCAAAAAAATGGTTGGCAGAACGCCCGCCTATATTACCGTCCGCCGTCCCTTGGTAAGCGGAGCTATTTCAGATTTTGAGGTGACAGAACAGATGCTAAGATATTTTATTGAAAAAGCAGCTAGGATTACCAAAAAAAGATTTGTTTTCGGTCAAAATCCGCGGGTAATCATCGGCATCCCTTGCGGAATTACCGAAGTTGAAAGAAAGGCGGTTCGCGACGCCGCCAAAAATGCCGGCGCAAGAACTGTTTTTCTAATTGAACAACCGATTGCTTCGGCAATCGGATTTCGGCTTCCGATTCAAGAAGCTCGGGGAAATTTTGTGGTTGATATCGGCGGAGGGACAACTGAAGTGGCGGTAATTTCTCTTGGGGGAATAGTTGTTTCACGAAGTTTAAGGATTGCCGGCGACAAGCTTAATGAGGACATTATTCAATTTGCCCAAAAAGAATACAAGCTTTTAATCGGGGAGAGAACGGCCGAATCAATTAAAATAAATATCGGTTCGGCGATTCCTTTGAAAGAGAAAAAGGAGATGCCAATGCGAGGGAGAAATTTAGTCACCGGCCTTCCCGAAGAGGTGATAGTTTCAAATGAAGATATTCAACGAGCCATTGAAAAATCGGTAAAACAAATTATAGCAGCCATCAAAGCGACAATTGAAGAGACCCCGCCCGAATTGATTGCGGATGTTATGTCAGATGGCATATATCTAACAGGCGGAGGTTCTATGTTAAAAGGTCTTAATGTTTTGGTCTCGCGGGAAACAAAAATTCCTACCAAAATTATGGAGGATCCCTTAACTACCGTGGCGAGGGGGGCGGGTATTGCCTTAGAAAACATTGATACCTTATATGAAGTTTTATCTACCGAGGAGGAAGAAGAACCCCCGCGCTAACCTTAGCTTTTTAGCTTCTTAGTTTTTAGGTTATTAGGTTAATAAAACCGGAAAGTTAAAAACCTAAGACCTAAGACCTAAAACCTAAAACCTAAATCCATGATTTCTAAAAAAGAAGTTGAACACATAGCTAAATTAGCCCGTCTTAGATTGACTGAGACAGAGGTTACAAAAATGCAAAAAGAAATTTCGGAAATTTTAGATTACTTTAATCTGTTAAAAGAAGTAGACGTCAAAAATTTGAAAAATGAAGGATTCCCTCAAATAGAAAATGCGTTTAGAGACGATATCAAAAGACCGGGGGGTCGGGAAACCGTTAATAAGCTGCTTGAAGAAATGCCTGAAAGAGAAAAAGATTATCTTAAAGTAAAAAACGTTTTTAAGCGCTGAATCATTTTTAGCCATGGGAATTTCTGAATTAAATATAACTAAAATACACGAAGGGTTAAATAAAAAAGATTTTTCAGCGTTAGAACTGAATAAGTCCTACCTTAAAAACATTAAAGAAAAAGACAAAGAAATTTTTGCTTTTTTAACCATTACCGAGGATTTAGCAATAAGACAAGCCCAAAAAGTAGACGAACTAATCCACCAGGGCAAGAAGATTTCGGAATTGAGCGGAGTGCCCTTGGCGGTCAAAGACAATATTCTAATTGAAGGCGTAAGATGCACCGCTGGCTCAAAAATCTTGGAAAATTATACCGCTCCTTACGACGCCACGGTTATTGAAAAGCTTAAAACAAAAGGAGCTATAATC
>CAZDIG010000004.1:18323-24387 GCA_964505465.1 uncultured Candidatus Saccharibacteria bacterium | reverse complement strand
ATAATTTGCTAAAATAAATTTGGACCGGGAGGATAGCACTCACAAAAGACTTAGAATTGGAGTAAACTCTCCCGGTCCATTATTTATGAAACAGCAAGTTTCGGGCCTCGGATTCCCCCAAAACGTTTTGCTTAAGAATCATACCACTTTTAAAATCGGCGGACCGGCCAAACTTTTCTTTATCGCGAAAACAAAAGAAGATTTAATTAGTGCTTTAAAAACGGCGAAGAGACTCAAGCTGCCGTTTTTTATTTTAGGAGGCGGAAGCAATCTGTTGATTTCTGATAAAGGATATAAGGGGTTGGTAATAAAGCTCCAAATGTCGGGCATTAAGATTCAAGACGGTAAAATTTATGCCCAAGCCGGAACTGAATTGTGGGGATTAATTGAATTGTCGTTTAAGAAAGGGTTAACCGGTTTGGAATGGGCTGCCGGGATTCCGGGAACAGTTGGCGGAGCAATTTATGGAAACGCCGGAGCCTTTGGTTCTTTTATAGCCGATGTGATTAAAAACATCACTGTTTTAGATTCTAAAACTCTTAAAATAAAAAATATTCCATTGAAAGATTGTAAATTCGGTAACAAAGACAGTATTTTAAAACACCCCGAAGGAGTCGCCTCGCGGCGACCCTACGGGGCAAGTAAAAAAAATTTAATTATTCTTTCAGCAATCCTTCAATTGAAAAAAGGAAACAAAAAAAGGGTTCAGGAGAAAATTAAAGAATATTTAAAATATCGCACGAAAACCCATCCTTTAAATTTCCCATCGGCCGGCTGCGCTTTTAAGAACCCGGCACTGAAGATTAAAAACAAAAAATTATTAAATAAATTTCCAGAACTTCAGGAATTTAGTAAAAAAGGTTTAATCCCCACGGGCTACCTCATTGAAAAATGCGGATTAAAAGGAAAAAAAATCGGCCGCGCCGAAATTTCAAAAAAGCATGCGAATTTCATAATAAATTTAGGCGGAGCCAGAGCGTCAGATGTTTTAAAATTGATTAAATTAATAAAAGAAAAAGTAAAAAATAAATTTGGAATTAATTTAGAAGAAGAAATACAAATAATCTCGTGAAAAATTAAAATAAAAATCATTTTAGTTCTCCACAGGTTGACATATTATTCTCAGATGAAATAATGAATTAATAGAATAATTTTGTAAAAAAATTTCTGCAAATGGTAGTCGGTCATTTGCGTGAGAATAATTTTTCGCCTGACACCCGTAAAGGGAAAACAGGGGCCAAAAAGAAATGGCAAAAAAGAAAAAAACTGCCAAAAAAAAGAAAAAAAGATAAATTTTTTCTCCCCGTGAAATTCTTGTTAGTCCTGTATTTCACGGGGTTGTTTTTATAAAAAAGAAACATTATTTTAGAATCAAAAATGGAAATTATTATTAGAACAAAAAACCTAAAACTAACCCAAGTCCTAGAAACTTATATAAAAGAAAAAATTGGCAAAATTGAAAAAGGAAAACCAATAATTGAGGCCTGGGTTGAACTAGAAAAAACGACCTTGCATCATAAAAAAGGGCCGTTTTTTAAAGCGGAATGCAAACTAAAAGCTCCCGGCAAAAATGTGGTGGCAGAAGCCAGCTCCGAAGATTTAAGGTTGGCTATTGACGAAGTTAGAAACGAACTACAAAAAGAACTTAGGCAATACAAGGAAAAACAGATATCTAAAACTAAAAGGAAGGCCAGAATTATCAAGAAGGAATTGAAAATTTCTCCGGAAGCGAGGTTTTACAGAAAAGGAAGAATTAGAGAAGAGGGAATCTAAATTTATAAAACCAAAATAAACCGCTAATTTTAAAAGCGGTTTTAATTTACAAAGGAGGAAATTCTTATATAATAAAGTATTATCAATATGTCGGTCTTATCTAAAATTTTCGGGGACGCCAACGAAAAATATTTAAAGAAAATACAGCCCCTTGTAGAAAAAATAAACAATCTGGAATCAGAATTCGGGAGTTTTTCTAATGAAAAAATAAAAGAAAAGACCCAAGAATTTAAAGAAAGATTGAACCCCGCACCAGCCCGCCCCGCTTCGCTTGGCGAGGCCGGGGAGCAAGCTCGGTACGGGGCAGGAAAAGGAGAAACTTTTAATGATTTATTGCCCGAAGCATTCGCCTTAGTTAGGGAAGCGGCAAAAAGAACTTTGGGTCAGCGCCACTACGATGTCCAGCTAATTGGAGGTGTTGTTTTGCACGAAGGAAAAATTGCCGAAATGAAAACCGGCGAAGGAAAAACCTTGGTTGCCACCCTTCCTTTATATCTGAATGCTCTGGAAGGAAAAGGATGCCACTTGGTAACCGTAAACGATTATTTAGCGAAAAGAGATGCCGTTTGGATGGGGCAGATATATCATTTGCTTGGGTTGTCTACGGCGTGCATTGTGCACGACGCCGCTTATTTATATGATCCGGAATACCAAGCGGAAGAATCGAGGACTCAAGAGGAAAAAGACAAAAACAGAGATTTAGTGGGCGGATTTAAGGTGATTGAAAGTTATTTAAAGCCGGTTTCCAGAAAAGAAGCGTATTCAGCGGATATTGTTTACGGAACCAACAACGAATTTGGTTTTGATTATTTGAGGGACAATATGGTTTACGATTTAAAAGAACGAGCTCAGAGAGAATTTAACTATGTAATTGTTGACGAGGTGGACTCAATCTTGATTGACGAAGCGCGAGTGCCCCTGATTATTTCCGCTCCGGACACCGAAAGCTCTAAAATGTATAAAGAATTCGCGGGAATTATCCCGCAGTTGAAAGAAAATATTGATTTTAATGTTGACGAAAAGTTAAGAGTGGTTACTCTAACTGAAGACGGTATTTTGAAAATAGAAAAGATTTTAGGGGTTGGGAATATTTATGAAGAAAAAGGCATTAGATATTTACATCATTTAGAGCAGGGTTTACGGGCCGAAGTTCTTTTCAAAATAGACCGCGATTATATCGTTAAAAACGGAGAAATTATAATCGTTGATGAGTTTACCGGCAGATTGATGCCCGGCCGCCGTTGGTCTGGCGGACTCCACCAGGCGATTGAAGCAAAAGAAGGGGTTGAAGTAAAACCGGAATCCCTGACCTTAGGGACAATCACCTTCCAGAATTATTTTAGAATGTATAAAAAGCTGGCTGGAATGACGGGTACAGCCCTCACTTCGGCCGAAGAATTTGATAAGGTGTATAAACTTGACGTAGTTCGTGTTCCAACCAATAAGCCGATGGTTAGAAAAGATTTACCAGACTTTATTTATAAAACCGAGAAAGGAAAATTTGAGGCAATTGTCAAGGAAATTAAAAGAGTTTACGAGACCGGCCAGCCCGTTCTGGTGGGCACTAGATCGGTAGAAAGAAATGAGTATGTTGGAAAACTGCTGGATAGGGACGGGATCCCTCATCAGATTTTAAACGCAAAGTACCACGAAAAAGAAGGAGAAATTATTGCCCAGGCTGGCAAAACAGGGGCGGTAACCATCGCTACCAATATGGCGGGCCGCGGCGTAGACATAATTTTAGGCGGGAACCCCCCCGACAAAGAAAATCAGAAAAAAATTATTGAATTGGGCGGCCTTCATATTATTGGCACCGAAAGGCACGAAGCGAGACGAATTGACAATCAGCTCCGGGGGCGGGCAGGCAGGCAGGGAGACCCGGGTTCTTCACAATTCTTTATCTCTTTAGAAGACGAACTAATGCGGATTTTTGGAGGAGAAAGGATAAAATCACTAATGGAAGCTTTAAAAATACCCGAAGACCAGCCGATTGAAGCGGGTCTTATTTCAAAAACCATTGAATCTGCGCAATCAAAAATTGAGGGTTTTAATTTTGACGCGAGGCACCATCTTCTAGAGTATGACGATGTAAATAACAAACATAGAGAGGTTTTTTACAAAAAAAGAGAAGAAGTTTTAAAAGAAGGAAATTTAAGGAGTCGGATATTGGAAATGTTGGGGCAGGAAATAGAAAAAATCGTTAATTTTCACTGCGCGGGAGAGTTTGAAAAGGAATGGAATTTAGAAGAAGTATTTGAGGAGATGAAAGCTATTTTTCTGGCGAAAGACGAGGTTCACACAAAATTAAACGAGATTTCAGCTGATGATAAATTATCCGCTCTGGCGAGAAAAGAGGAGATTATAAACTATTTGGTCAATTTAGGAAAAAAAGCATACGAAGAAAAAGAAAAAGAATTAGGTCCGGAAAATATGCGAAAAGTTGAAAGAATAGTCAGTCTAAGGACGTTAGATATGTTTTGGGTTGAACACTTGACCGAAATGGACCGTTTAAGGGACTCAACAAGATTAAGAGCGTACGGCGGGCAGGATCCGTTGGTTGAATACAAGAATGAAGCGCATCGGATGTTTCAAAAGCTTTTGGCGTTGGTTGAATCAACAATTGTCCGCAATATTTTTAAGGTGGGGCTGGTTCAGCAGCCAGCTCCCAGAAGAGAAGTGGTTCCGCAATCAAAAAATAAACCGGGAAGAAACGACCCCTGTCCCTGCGGTTCGGGAAAAAAATATAAGAAATGCCATGGAAAATGATATTGACCCTTCACCTGTTTTTTAAAAAAGGTGAAGGGTTGACAAAAAGAAGGAAAAGTTATACTAATAGATAATTGTTTTATTTTAAGGAAATTATGATAAAGCGGAAATATTTGATATTATTTTTTATTTTCATCTTGGCGTTTTTCGCCGTTAATTTCTCTTACCCTAAATATTTAAATCAAGGGATTGATTTTCTTAACCAAAAAATTTCTATAGGCATACCTCACTTTTGGGATAGGCCTTTTGTTTTGGGTCTTGATTTGCGGGGAGGGGTTCAATTAATCTACGAAGCTGATTTGAGCAGCACCGCAACAAAAGACAGAGAAGAAGTAATGGCGGGGCTGCGCGATGTAATTGAGAGGAGAATAAACCTTTTTGGCGTAGCAGAGCCAGTTATTCAAGTTCAGGGAGAAAACAGATTAATTGTGGAGTTGGCGGGAATTAAGGATGTGGGAGAAGCAATCAAAATGATAGGGGAAACCCCCTACCTTGAATTTTTAGAGCAGAGGCCGGAAGAAGAAACCCAAAAAATCTTAGACAAACAAAAAGAGCTGGAAGGAAAAACTTACGAAGAAATTCAAGAAATTGAAAATTGGCAATTAGCTTTTGAAAACCCATATTTTGGATCCACTCCTTTAACCGGAAAATATTTAAAGAAATCCGAAGTGTCATTTGACCAGACAACTTATAAGCCGGAAATCCAGCTTCAATTTAATTCTGATGGGGCAAAATTATTTGAAGAAATCACTGCCAGAAATGTCGGAAAGCCAATAGCTATTTTTTTAGACGGCCTTTCAATTATTGACACCGACGGAGACGAGGAAATCACCTTTAACGACCTTTACGCCCCAATAGTTAAAGAAAAAATAACTGGCGGGAAAGCGGTGATTACGGGCGAAATGAATATAGATAAAGCAAAAGAAATTGTAAGGAGGTTGAATTCGGGGGCTTTGCCGGTGAAAATCGGAACGCCTATTTCTCAAAAAACAGTCGGCCCGATTTTGGGGCAGATTTCTTTAGAGGAATCATTGGAGGCAGGAATGTATGGTTTTCTGTTGATAGTTTTGTTTATGATTATTTTTTACCGGATACCGGGTTTGCTTGCCTCCCTAGCTTTGATAATTTATATCGCGCTAATATTGTCTCTATTCAAACTAATTCCGGTAACCTTAACCTTGGCCGGAATTGCGGGATTCTTATTATCTATGGGAATGGCCGTGGACGCTAATATTTTAATGTTTTCCCGCATGAAAGAAGAATTGAAAATAGGAAAGAGTTATTTGCTTTCAATAGAAGACGGTCTTAAAAGAGCTTGGCCGTCAATCCGCGACGGAAACCTAACTACAATTTTAGTTGGTTTAATCCTCTTTGGCTTCGGGACGAGTTTTGTAAAAGGGTTTGCCTTAACCTTGGTTGTTGGAAACTTAGTAGGTATGTTTTCCGCCATTGTCATTACTAATAATTTTTTAAAATTATTCAGCAAAGATAAATCCCAAAGATGGCTTTGGCTTTGGAGATAAAT
>CAZDIG010000004.1:0-18223 GCA_964505465.1 uncultured Candidatus Saccharibacteria bacterium | reverse complement strand
TTTTCGGGACTCCTGACAATAGGGAGCGTGATTGTTGTTCTAACTTTCGGCCTGAAGTTTGGAATTGATTTTACCGGCGGAAGCGTCCTAGAGGTTGTTTTTGAACAGCGGCCGGAAAATCCGGTAATTTTGGAAAAACTTAAAGATCTAAACCTTGGAGATATTACCATCCAGCCGACAGGAGAAAAAGGCGTGATTATAAAATTAAAAGAAATTGATGAAACCACCCACCAGCAAATACTCTCTCGGCTTAATGAAATTTCAAAAACAGAGGAAGGAAATTTTGAAAGCATAGGTCCCATGATTGGTAAAGAACTTCGCCAAAAAACAATAATTTTAATAATTGTTTCTTTGGTCGCCTTATTAATATATATTGCCATTTCTTTCCGAAGAGTTTCGCGGCCCTTATCCAGCTGGCAGTACGGCATAATTTCAATTGTTGCTCTTTCTTTTGATGTTTTAGTGCCGATCGGCGGTTTTGCCATTTTAGGGAAACTTTATAATGTCCAATTTAACATTCCAATTATTACGGCGCTATTAACAATTTTAGGTTATACAATTAACGATAAAGTTATTGTCTTTGACAGAATCCGGGAAAATCTTTTGAGGGGCAGAGCGGGCGATTTTGAATATTTAGTTGACCAAAGTTTAAACCAGACGCTTTTTCGTTCTCTTAGCACGGGGTCGTGTACTCTTTTTGTCTTGCTCACCATATTTTTCTTTGGAGGGGAGACTTTAAAATACTTTGCGTTTACCTTAATTATTGGTATAACCGTTGGTACCTACTCTTCGTTATTTTTAGCCGCCCCTCTTTTGGTTAGTTGGCTGGGGCTGAGAGCCAAGAAATAACATTGACACATACCTTTAAATATGTTTAAATAAAATAATTCAGTAAACTAATATTTTTTAAAATGGCTAAATCCAACTACTCAAAAATTTACTCCGATCTTACCAAAAATCTTCCCCAGAAAACAAAAGAGGTTTTGGGTCGTCGTTTTGGTGTTGCGAAAAGAGAACGAGAGACGCTGGAGTCAATCGGTGAAGATTTTGGCATTACCAGAGAGAGGGTTCGCCAAATAGAAGAAAGAGGTTTTTCGCAGATAAAGGAAGAAAATCAGGAAGTTTTGGATAAAATATATAAAGAATTTAGCGAATATTTTGAGAATAAGGGGGGATTAAAAAAAGAAGATATTATCTTAAAGGATTTAGGCGGAGAAAAGGATCAACCATATGTTTTCTTTTTATTAACATTAGGAGGGCAGTTTTTGCGAGTCTGCGAGAAAAAAGATTTTCATTCTTTCTGGGCACCCTCTTCAACAACCCAAAAAGAAGCTAATAACATTTTAGACTTATTAGTTAAAAAACTAAAAAAAGATAGAAAGATTTTAGCCAAAAAAGAATTTGTTGCCCAATGCGCCTTGGAATATAGATTAAGTCCCGCAGCAATTTTATCTCGTCTTGAGATCTCAAAAAGAATTAAAGAAAATAAAGAAGGAAAGATCGGTTTAATTGAATGGCCGGAGATAAATCCAAAAGGCGTAAAAGACAAAGCCTTTTTGGTTTTTAGAAAAGAAAAAAAGCCTCTGCATTTTACCGAAGTGGCGGATTTAATTGACACCCTGAAATTTAATCTCCCGAACAGAAAAACCGTCCCTCAAACCGTCCATAATGAGCTTATTAGGGATCCTCGGTTTGTTTTAGTTGGCCGGGGAAAATACGCTTTACGAGAATGGGGATACGTGCCCGGGACGGTAAAAGACGTGATTTTACAGGTTATGCAGGAGACAAAAGGGCCCTTAAACAAAGAAGAAATTGTAAAAAAAGTGCTTTCACAGCGCTACGTGGCTGCAAACACTATTTTGATAAATTTAAACGATAAAGAGCATTTCTCTAAAACCTCAGAGGGGAAGTACATTTTAAGAAAAACCCAACTCGCTTAAAGTATTTTCAATTATATAACCCGAATGTTCTATTTCTTCTTTTCAATCGGAATAAAAATCTTATTCTTGCTAACCACCATATTTTACGTGGTTTATTTTATCGCAGTTTTGCAGTGGGCCGAGAAGAAAATAACATTTATTGTGGTCCCTATCCTCTACACTTTTCAATTCTTTTTAATTGGTTTTTTTGTCGTGCTTATAATTTCTATTCTTCTAAACTATATACCAATAGCCCTGCAAAATTTTCCTAAAACACTTTAAAAATGAAAATTAAAGATTTATTTTTTTGGTTAGGTCCTATCAAAGACAATGTTTTAGAGCCGTTTGGCTGGGCCTTTCTATTATTGATCGTTTTTGCCATACCTGTCATCAGAATTTGGTGGTGGCTGTTTGCCCCTTTGATCTTATTGCCATGGGCAAAAACCCTCTATCTTTGGTGGGCCGGGTGGGATAAATGGTATAAAGAGCAGAAATGGGTATTACTGGAAATAACCCCTCCAAAAGAAATTGAGGCGCCTTTCAGGGCGATGGAAGACGTGTTTTCTGTTGTGTGGACCATTGGGGATCAAGCGAATTGGCGGGAGATATACTGCGAAGGAGAATTACCTCTGGCGCCTTATTGGGTTTCCTGGGAGATAGCCTGTATTGAAGGGAAAATCCGTTTTTATATAAGGTGCCTGGACGTTCATCGCCATGTTGTAGAGTCGGTTTTGTACGCCCACTATCCGGATATAGAAATTAAAGAAGCCGCAGACTACACCCAAAATGTGCCCCAAGATATTCCCAATGAAGAATGGGACTTTTACGGGGAAGATTATATACTAAGAAAAGAAGACGCTTACCCTATTAAAACATATCCTAGCTTCTTTGAGGAAAACGTGGAAACAAAAGAAGAAAAAAGAATTGACCCGATAATTTCTTTATTGGAGGGGATGAGCAGGCTGGGACCCGGGGAGCAAATTTGGATTCAGTTTATAACCGCGCCCATTTTGTCTACCGATATTCCTTGGGTAGATGAGGCGCAAAAAATAATTTCCAAAACCGCCAGAAGGTCAGCTCCCAAAAAACCAAAAACCATTGGCGAAGAAATGCGGAGCATAGCTCAAGAAGTGATTTCCGGTCCCGGCACGGCTGTAAAAGGGAAAGAAACTTATCTTTCTCCCGCCTTATCTCCCGAGGGATTAAAAGAAATGATTTTAACGCCCGGCGAAAGAGAAATCCTGTTCGCAATTGAAAACAAGATTAAAAAAGCGGCTTTTAAAACCAACATCCGGCAAATCTATTTGGCAAAAAGAGATTATTTCAAAAGTCCCCACGGAAAAATCGCCAGATCTTATTTCCCCCATTTTGCCACGCAGAATCTAAATTTTATTTTATTCTCGGTGAAAACAAGACCTAAAATTCATTATGTTTTAAGGCAGAGAAGAAAATATTACAGAATGAGGAAATTATTTAGGATGTATATTCAAAGACTTCCTTCTTCCTTCCCAGAGTTAGTGGGACACGGAAATATGATTTTATGTACGGAGGAACTGGCGACTATTTTTCACTTTCCGACTAAAGTCGGCGCTCAATTAGCCCCGTCAGTAATAGTGACAGAAGCCAAAAAAGGCGGGCCTCCTCCCACCCTACCTACCGAATAATTATTTAATTTAATGGACAATTCAACTCCTTTAAATCCCGAAATAACATTTCTCGGGCAAACAACCTTCCGCAATAGATTGAAAAGATTTGGAATTAAAACCGACGACCGGCGCCGGCATGTTTATGTAATTGGTAAAACCGGCATGGGAAAAACCGTATTGCTTGAAAATATGGCGGTTCAGGATATTAAAAGGGGCGCAGGCATTGCCTTCGTTGACCCTCACGGAGAGGCGGCCGAAGGGTTGCTTGACTTCGTTCCCGCAAACAGAGTTAACGATGTAATCTATTTTAACCCGGCCGACATAGAATACCCTATTGCCTTCAACGTGATGGAAAAGGTTGATTTTAGATATCGCCACCTTGTGGCGGCGGGACTGATGGGTGTTTTTAAAAAAGTTTGGCCAGATGTTTGGTCGGCGAGAATGGAGTATATCTTGAATAACTCAATTTTAGCTCTTCTGGAATATCCGGAGGCAACAATTCTAGGGGTTAATAGAATGCTGGCGGACACCGAATACCGAAAAAAAGTGGTGGAAAAAATTACCGACCCCGTGATTAAAGCGTTTTGGGTCAATGAGTTCGGCCGTTATACTCAAAGATACGAAATAGAAGCGACCGCCGCTATCCAAAATAAAGTCGGCCAATTTATTTCTAATCCTTTAATCAGGAATATCGTGGGTCAGGTAAAATCCACTATTGATATGAGAAAAGCGATGGACGAAGGAAAAATCTTAATTCTAAATTTATCAAAAGGAAGGATAGGGGAGGACAACTCTCGTCTTTTGGGAGCCCTATTAATTACAAAACTTCAGCTGGCGGCAATGTCGCGGGTTGATGTCCCGGAAGAAAAAAGAAGGGATTTTTATCTTTACGTTGACGAGTTCCAAAACTTTGCCACCGAAGCTTTTACCAATATTCTATCGGAGGCAAGAAAATACCGGCTCTCTTTAATTTTGGGCCATCAATATATAGCCCAAATGGAAGAATCGGTGAGAGACGCTGTGTTTGGAAACATCGGAACTTTAATTACTTTTAGAGTTGGGGCGGAAGATGCCGAATTTTTAGAAAAAGAATTCAGCCCGGAATTTACCGCCCAGGACCTGGTTAATCCAACAAAATACAATATTTATTTAAAATTAATGATTGACGGAGTGTCGGGGCGTCCCTTTTCGGCTCAGACCCTTCCTCCCTTCCCGGCGTTGGAACAATCAGAAAGAGAAAAAATTATCAGACTTTCCCAAGAAAGATATAGCACAAAGAGAGAAATAGTTGAAGACAAAATTAGGCGCTGGACGGGTTTTCTAGAGGGCGCATCGTCAGCAGCGGCCCCGGCTTCCGCCCCAGCTCCAACCCAAACTCTTTATGACGCCACCTGCTCTAATTGCGGAAAACCGACTAAAGTCATTTTCTCGCCCGAAAAAGGAAGGCCGATTTATTGTAAATCTTGTTTAAAAAAGATAAAAACGCACGCCGAGGAAAAGAAAGAAATAAGGCAAGACACAAGGCAGGAAATAAAAAAAGAAGAAGTTTCCCCTCTTTCCTTAAAAGACGCGTTAGAAAAACAACTTGTATCTTTTTCTGCGTCCAGAAGAGAAAAAACGGAGAAAGAAAAGCCCAAAAGGAAAGAAGTGAACATAAGTGAATTAAAAAAAGCTTTAAAGGAATCGCTGGAAGAAAAAAAAGAAGAAGCCCCAAAGAAAGCAGAAAGGGATAGAGAGAAAAAGGACTCAAAAAAAGGGGTAATTAAGCCGGGAGAAACAATAAAATTTTAAGATGAAGACGATTAGAGATTTTAACTTGAAAAATAAACGAGTTTTAGTCCGTTGCGACTTCAATGTTCCCTTAGATAATCAAGGGAACATTTTAGATGATTCTCGGATTAAAGAAACACTCCCGACTATTGAGTATCTAGTTAAGGAAAAAGCAAAAATAGTTTTAATGAGTCATTTAGGGGACCCGGGTGGAAAGGTGGTGGATGGTTTAAAGCTAGATAAGGTTCAAGAAAAACTTTTAGAGTATTTGGATCTCTCAATCACAAAAGCGCCGGATTGTGTAGGCGGAGAAATTGAAGAATATACCAAGAAACTTCAAGTAGGAGAAATCCTGCTTTTGGAAAACTTAAGATTCCACAAAGAAGAAATTAAAGGAGATTTGTCTTTTGCCAGAGCGCTTTCCCAATTAGGAGATATTTATATCAATGACGCCTTCGGCATCTGCCATAGACCCCACGCTTCCGTTGTCGGTATTCCTAAATATTTGCCTTCCGGCATCGGTTTTCTATTAGAGAAAGAAATCAAAAATCTTGAGAAAATACTAAAAAATCCGGAAAAACCGATGGTTACGATAATTGGAGGGAAAAAAGTTGAGGCAAAATCAAAACTTATTAATAAAATTTTAGAGATTACTGATTTTTTACTGGTGGGCGGATTGATAAAAAATGAGATGGAAAAAACGGGGATGAAAGTAAAATATCCTGAAAAACTAATTCTGCCAGTAGACGGAATAAAAATCAACGGAGAAAATTTTGATATCGGAGAAAAAACTATAATTCTTTTTAAAGAAAAAGTCCAAGAAGCAAAAACTATTTTCTGGAACGGCCCCCTGGGAATGATTGAAAAAGAAGAATTTTCAAAAGGAACCTTGGAAATTGCTAAAGCCGTTATAGATAGCAAAGCATTTTCTGTGGTTGGCGGCGGAGAAACGATTGAATTTTTGAACAGAAAGGGTATCTCGTCCAAATTCAGCCATGTTTCCACCGGTGGCGGGGCGATGTTGGAATTTATTACCGAAGGAGAGGAATTGCCGGGCTTAAAAGTTTTAAAACATTAAAAAAACGGAGAGAAGCAAACGTGTCCTCCGGGAGGGACATAACTTCTTTGCGCTAACCGCGGATTTCCGTTTGCTTTTCTCCGTAGAAAAAGAGCAATAAACAAACTATTAATTTAGAATAATTTTTTTAAAATAATTTGTCAACCTTTTATAATATGCCAGAGATTAAAAATTTAAAAAAAGCGGCCAAGCGTATTTTGAAGGCGGTAAAAAACAAGGAAAGAATCATTCTTTACGGCGACGCCGACTTAGACGGAATTGGAGCAGTTGTTATTTTAGAAGAAACGATTAAAAATTTGGGCGGTCAGATTACCACTGTTTATTTTCCGGACAGAGAAATTGAGGGTTATGGAATCAACAAAAGTGCTTTGAATATTTTAAAAGACAAAGCCCCGGCTTTGTTTATTTCTTTAGATTTGGGAATAGGTAATTTTGAAGAAATAAAAATAGCTGAAAAACTAGGATTTGAGCTGCTAATTATTGATCATCATCAGATTTTAGATAAGCTTCCCGAGGCTTCAATTATTGTTAATCCGAACCAAAAAGGGGACAAATACCCTTTTAAAAAATTTGCCACCGTTGGTTTGGTTTTTGAACTTTCTAAAATCCTTCTAAAGAAAAATTTCTCTGAAAATTTAAAACAGAGTTTTCTTGAGCTGACGGCTTTGGCGACTATTTTTGATATGATGCCGGAAACCGACGACAACGAGGCGTTTATTGCCGAAGGAGTAAGGTCGTTAGAGACAACATTTCGGCCGGGCCTGAAGGCCTTTTTTAAGACTGATTTAATTAAGGAGTGCAACTCTACGAGGCATATCGCCCAAAAGATTATCTCCGCCCTCGGTGCGGGAGAAAGAATAGACCATCTTAACGAAACGTATCTGCTATTAAAAACATCCTCCGAAGAAGAAGCAGAAAATTTGGCGAAGATCCTTATTGAAAAAAGCTCTAAAAAACAGCTTAGAACCAGGAAAATCGTTGAAGAAATTGAGGAAAGAATGGTTGAAAAACCCCAGGACCCGATTGTTTTTGAAGGAAACCCTCTTTGGCCATTAGTTTTGACAGGGCCTGTCGCTTCAAAAATCTGCCGGCAGTATGGTAAGCCAACTTTTATTTTTAAAATAAACGGAGAAGAAAGCGTGGGAGGGGTAAGGACTCCAAAAGAGATGAATTCTGTTGAGGCGATGAAAAGCTGCTCTAATCTTTTGATGACCTATGGCGGGCATCCTCAGGCCTCCGGTTTTAGATTAAAAAATGAAAATTTGGAGAAATTTAAAGAGTGTTTAATAGAGTATTTTAAGAAACATTCGGAAGTGTGACTTTTGGTACGCGCTCGTTCGCCCGGCGCGCTCACTCGTTCAGGTCCTCGCCTCGCTCTCTCGCTCCGCTCGAACCTTGCCCGCTCGGCTGCGGATGGTCCCAAAAGTTACACTTCCTTAGTTAATTTAATTTATTTATATGAAAAAACTTATTGTATACACGGACGGCGGCTCCCGGGGAAATCCCGGTCTGGCGGCAATCGGAGTGGTTATCGCCGACGAGAAAAAGAATATTTTAAAAGAATATTCGCAGTATCTGGGAGATAATTTAACTAATAACGAAGCCGAATATAAAGCCGTGATTTTTGCTTTAAAGAAAATTAAAGCCCTTTTCGGCAAAAAGAAAATTGGAGAATTTGATGTTGAAATAATATCCGATTCCGAACTTTTAATAAAACAAATGCAGGGTTTGTACAAAATTCTTGAGCCCAAGATTCAGTCTTTGTTTGTCGCGGCATGGAATCTAAAAATAGATTTTAAAGAAGTCAAATTCAAATTAATTTCTAGAGAAAAAAATAAAGAAGCCGATAAACTAGTCAATGAAGCTCTGGATAACCAAAATCGCGCCCAAACATTAATCTAACCCTCATCAGGCAATATAAAAAACCCGAGCGCTCTTAAAAGAGCGCTCGGTGTCCTAGTAAGCCTGTAAGCCGAATTTTGTCCTTCGCTCACTTCGTTCGCTCAGGATAAATTTCTTGAAAGTTTACCCTGAGGCGAGGCGGAGCCGAGCCGAAGGGATGATCATCTGTCTGGGCCAGAAATTACTTTCTAGCTCGTGCGAACTACTTTCATCCCAAAGTTCAAGATGAATTTCTCAAACTTCTGGGCTTGTTCTTGCACCCGATAAGGATTTAGCCGTTTCACTCCTATATTACTATAGGACTCCCTTCACCTAAAACTTTAGGTGAAGGGCCTCGGCCCTTTCGAGCCTCGGCGTCACTGTTCGCACCTCTCACCTTACGGTGGACGGCCGTTAGCCGCTATCTTTTTATCAAGCGCATAATTCATTATGTGCTTGAGAGTGTTCGGACTTTCCTCCCCCCGCCCTCTAAGCGGTCCGAATTTTTGTTATTATTGTTTCAGACAGCATAGAGGGCGGGGAGCGATCACCCAACTTACTAGGTACCTTATATTTTACCAATTTCAAGTCGGTTTGTCAAATTTTCCTTATTTCGGTATAAAATTTGTAAAGTGAGGTTAAAAATATTAAAATGATAACATTATGGACGCTTCTACAAACACCGGAAAAAAACTAATCGTTGAAATAAATGGAGTCAAATTCGCCCGCTATCCTATAAAAACCCATTTTATCCAGCCGTCCGACAAGATTGAAGAAATCGTCGCAAAATATATCTGGCCCGCTGCCCAAAAATCAGACATTGTTATTCTCGGCCAGAAGATAGTTTCCATTTTGCAAGGGAGAATTATTAATAAAAGAGATTTAAGGGTTGGCTTCTGGGCGAAGTTTTTATCTAAATTTGCTAAAAAAACACCGGCCGGCTTTAGCGTCGGAAACCCTCTAAAAATGCAATTAGCCATTAACTTAGCGGGCCTTCCGAGGATTTTATTTGCCTGTTTTTGCTCGGTAATTTGTAAAATTTTCAGAGTTTACGGAGCTTTTTATAGAATAGCCGGCCATCAAATTTCCCAGTTAGACGGTTTTTACGCGGAGGCCTTCCCGCAATACGGCGAAATTGGGATTTTGGGGCCGAGGGACCGCGATAATTTTTGTGACTCGCTTAAAAACAAATTTAATCTATCTTTTGCCATTGCCGACGTAAACGATTTAGGAGGAAATATTTTAGGTAGTAGCCAAGATTTGAAAGGTAAAGAAAATCTGATGCTTAGAATTCTGAAAGACAATCCGGCCGGCCAATCAAACCAGCAAACTCCGCTCATCATAATAAGGCAGATTTATGATTAAGAAATTTTTTAATTTTAAAACTAAAACAGTTACTTTTGCCGCCGGAATTCTGGCAGTATCCACTTTCCTTAACGGTTTTTTAGGCCTTCTTAGGGATCGGCTTTTGGCAAGCAACTTTGGGGCCGGAAAAGCCCTGGATATTTATTTTGCCGCATTTCGCATTCCAGATTTTATTTATGGAATCTTGATTGCCGGAGGAATAATTGCGGTTTTTTTGCCGGTATTTTCTGAATATTACGGCCAAAGCAAAGAAAAAGGGTGGTATTTCGCCAATATTGTTTTAAATTGCTTTTTGGTTTTATTGGTTTCTTTATGTCTCATTCTGTTGATTTTCGCCCCTATGGTGGTGGAATTTATCGCGCCGGGCTTTGATAAAGAAAGCAAGGAACTAACCGTTTCTTTGACTAGAATAATGCTTTTAAGCCCGATTTTTTTTGTTCTCTCTTCTATTTTTTCCGGAATTTTGCATTATTTCAATCACTTCCTGGTTTATTCAATAGCTCCCGTTTTATATAATATTGGGATAATTTTGGGAATCGTGGCTTTTGCGCCTCTTTTCGGCCTCCGAGGTTTAGCTTATGGCGTGGCGCTGGGCGCTCTTTTATATCTACTTATTCAAATTCCCTCAAGTGTTATGTCGGGATTTCGGTATAAAGCGGTTTTTAATTTCAAACACGAAGGTTTAAAACAGGTTATTAAACTATTAATTCCCAGAATAATTGGAACCGCCGCCACCCATTTAAATTTAATAATCATTACCGCGATAGCTTCCACTTTAATTCCGGGAAGCATCGCTATTTTTAATTTTTCCAACAACATTCAAAAATTTCCTGCTGCCTTAATTGGCCTTTCTTTTGCCGCCGCAGGTTTTCCGATTCTGGCCAGAAGTTGGGTAAACGGCCAAAAAAAAGAATTTATCGGGCACTTTTTTTCAATTTTCAGGCAAACCCTTTTTCTAATAGTTCCTGTTTCTATTTTTTTCTTCATTTTGAGAATTCAAGGGGTGAGACTAGTCTTGGGTGCCGGCCAATTCAGCCGGACAGACATTGAATTGACCGCGGCCTCCGTCGGCATATTCGCTTTTAGTATTTTTACCTTCACTTTAATACCTTTATTAACTAGAGCTTTCTTCTCTTTTCAGGACACCAAAACCCCGGTGATGATTGGAATAGCTTCTATAATTTTAAATGTGGTTTTATGTTTTCTATTAGTTGGGTTTTTGGAGTCTCCGAATTTTTTCCAATACTTTTTAGCTAAAATCTTTCAGCTTCAAGAGGTTAAAAATATCCAATTACTGGGTTTGCCGATAGCGCTTTCTTTGTCTGGGATTTTTAACTTTTCTCTGCTTTTTTATCTTCTTTATAAAAAAATAAGATATTTTTCGCCGGAAAATAGCCTATTGTTAAAACAAGAAGCCAGGGAAACATATCTTTCAACCGCCAAAATGCTTATTGCCAGTTTTTTCCTGATAATTTTTTCTTGTCTCGTTATCAGAATTTCGGCTAATTTCTTAAATCTTCAGACATTTTTAGGATTATTTTTTCAAATTGCCCTATCAAGTGGCGCCGGCGCTTTAGTTTATATTATTGCCGCGTCTTTGCTAAATTCTTCAGAGTTAAAAACTATAAAATCTTCGGTTTTGGAACAATTCAAAAAAATCTAAAATGGACCACTTAAATTCTATCAGAAATTTTAGCATTATTTCCCATATTGACCACGGAAAATCAACATTAGCTGACCGGCTTTTGGAAATAACCCACACAATACCAAAAGAAAAAATGAAGCCCCAGTTTTTGGATACAATGGATTTGGAAAGAGAAAAGGGGATTACAATCAAGCTCCAGCCTTGCCGTATGGAGTATGATTTCAATGGCCAAAAATACATTTTAAATTTAGTGGATACACCCGGCCACGTAGATTTTTCCTACGAAGTTTCAAGGTCTTTGGCGGCGGTTGAGGGGGCTTTATTATTAGTTGACGCAACTAAGGGAATTCAAGCTCAAACCTTAGCCAATCTGGAACTGGCAAAAAAACAAAACTTAGTAATCATTCCAATAGTTAACAAAATTGATTTATTCCCGCCCTACAAAACCCAGGGCTCGGAATTTGATTCGGGAGCCAGAGTTGAAGAAACGGTAAAAGACCTGGCGCACCTTTTAGGCGTTGACGAAAGCAATGTTTTAAAAATATCGGCAAAAGCCAATATCAATATTGATAAGGTTTTGGAAGCGATTATTAAAAATATCCCTGCTCCCAAAAAAGAGGGAGAAGAAAAACCCTTTAGAGCTTTAATATTTGGCTCAAAATACGATTCTTACAAAGGAGTAATTGCCTATGTAAGAATTGTAGATGGCCAAATCACTGGCGTAAAAAAAATAAGGCTTTTGGGCTCAGGGGCCCAAGGAGAAACCAAAGAAATAGGTTTTTTTAAGCCGGAACTTATTCCTCAAACAAAACTTTCTGCTGGCGAAATTGGTTATATTGCCACCGGCATTAAAGAACCCGATAAAGTGTTGGTGGGCGATACAATAACCGAAGAACAGACTAAATTTTTTGTTCAACCCTTGCCCGGCTATCAAAAACCCGAGCCCATGGTTTTTGCCAGTCTTTATACCGAAAACCCGGACGATTTTGATTTATTAAAAGAGGCATTATTGAGATTAAGATTAAACGACCCTTCTTTTATTTTTGAGCCGGAAACCAAAGAAGGTTTGGGAAGAGGATTCCGCTGCGGTTTTTTGGGAACTCTCCACGCAGAAATAATTTCCGAAAGATTATCCCGCGAGTTTGGTTTAAATATGGTAATTTCCACTCCTTCCGTCGTCTACAAAACTATTGACCAAAAAGACAAAGAAGTCTTTATTTATTCGGCGACCGATTGGCCCGATCCGGCGAAAATCAAAAAAGCAGAGGAGCCCTATGTTTCCTTGGAAATACTTACCCCGATTGAGTATCTTGGTAAGGTTTTGGACATTATAAAAAATCTTGAAGGAAAATATGTTGAAACCAAATATTTGACTGATCGCCGGGCAATTTTAATTTATGAAACTCCCTTAAGAGAGGTAATCATCAATCTTTTTGAAAAAATAAAAGGCGCAACGCAAGGTTACGCTTCAATGAATTATAAAATATTGGGTTTCAGGCCGGGGAAATTGGTAAAAATGGAGGTTTTAATCGCCGGAAAGAAAGAAGAAGCTTTTTCAAAAATAGTTCCAGAAGAAAGGGCTTTCCAAGAAGGGAAGACTTTGGTTAGAAAACTGAAAGAAGCGTTACCCTCCCAACAATTTGAGGTGGCTCTGCAAGCCATAATTTCCGGGAAAATCATTGCCAGAGAAACGATCAGGGCCAGGAGAAAAGATGTAACCGGCTACTTGTACGGCGGCGATGTAACCAGAAAGAAGAAACTCTTGGAAAAACAGAAAAAAGGAAAACAGGAATTGAGAAATAAAGGAAGGGTTAGAATCCCCAGTAAAACTTTTTTAGATGTATTCCGGGGTTAAAAAGATTTGAAAATATCCAAAAAAAATTCTAAAATAATGGAGCAAGCAAATAAAGAAACATACTTATTGCCACCAACGAGATCAAGACAATCCAGATTATTCTAAAAATCGTTTTTGGTTTGATCCTCATATACAGTATTTTTATGATAACAAAGTATTCAAAAAAAAGGAAGGAGGGTGTTTGGAAGAATATTGCCGCTTCGGCGTTGCTCGGGATATTTAGCTTGGGAGTAATCGGATTTCTGATTTACGAGAACGCAAAGATGAATTACCGAAGAAATAAACTTCTTGCTCAAATTAACTCTCTGGAGAAGGAATTACAGGAGGCGCAAGAGAGAAACGCTCTTTTGAAAGAAGGAATTTTAAAAAGCGGGCAAGAAGAATATATTGAGAAAATAGCAAGAGAAGAGTTAAATCTCCAGAAAGAAGGAGAAAAGGCGGTTGCTTTTGTTCTGCCGGAGGAAAAACAAGAGGAAAAGAAAAAAGAAAATATTTGGAATCCAAAAACTTGGTGGGAGTGGATAAAAGAAAAATTGCGGGATTAGTATAGTGGTAATATGCGACCTTCCCAAGGTCGAGAGGCGGGTTCGATTCCCGTATCCCGCTTATGCCGATGTAGCTTAGTGGCAAAGCAGTGGTTTCGTAAACCACCGACGGCAGTTCAATTCTGCCCATCGGCTTACTTAAAGGGCGGAGTAGGTCGAGAGTTCAAATCTCTCTCCCGGCTCAAATATAATGAAAAAGCCTTAAGCGATTTTTCGCCTAAGGCATTTTTTATAGTATTTCTAAACCTGTAAGGGCTGCAGCCGTTCCCGAACAACCCCTTGGTGGATTAGATCGGGTAGGGCAATGTCGCCCAGGGTAACAAAACGGCAGGCGCAATCTTCTTCTGTTTCCATTCGGCACTTATCAAAGAGGGCAAGACTCTTGCGGCCGTATTGCACAGCCAGTTCGTTATTACCAAGCCGGCGGTAAGTCTGTGCCAAAGCATAAGCGACTTCGGCCGCCCGCCGTGGCTCGGTTTTTTCCAACTCCGCTAACATTCTTCTTAATCTGGCAACTGTTTCTTCTTTCATCTCTTTCTCCTTTTCTTTTTTCCGTCCGCGGTTTTTCTCGGTTTTTCTGCTGAAAGAAAAAGTAAACATTCATCGGGTCTTTCCCACGAAACGAGTTCTTCCGGTTTGAACCAACAAGAAATTTCTCTTTCGGCCGTTTCTTTACTGTCAGCCGCGTGAATGAGATTTTGGCAAGCGCACTTAAGATAACATGCTAAATCTGGCGAATTGATAGAGAAATCTCCGCGGATTGTTCCCGGTAAGGCGTAGTAGGGAATTGTGCTTCCGATCATTTTTCTAACGATGGCAATAGCGTGAACCCCCTCCAGAACCACTATTGCAATTGGTCCTAAGAGTAAATGAGAATAATTCCATGTCCTGATTTTTAAGCCGATTTTATGGGTATCTGCCGTTCCGAAGGCGTCAATCGGATCGAGTCCGTGTTTTTGGAAAAATTCAGAGGTTTTTTGCCCCATGCCGTCAACCCACTCTTTAGATGTGGGGAAGTGTTTTTTAAGTTGAGAGCGGGTAGGAATTAAAAGTTTTAACGCAATAATCTTAAGCCCAGTTTGCTCAAATCTTTTCAGAAATTCGCCAACAAGACCCCGTCTCACCGCGTCGGGCTTTATTATGACGAGTGTCCGTTGTCTTCTTAATTCTTCCGCCGCTTTTCTCATCGTTTCATCTCCTGCCTGAGGTATTAAGTTTTGAAGAGCTTTTTAATACTAATAGAAAGTTTAAATTATGTCAATTTTCTTGTTTTTATCCCAAATTTTTGCTAAATTGAAAGAAGTATAAATCCATCTTTTGGCGGACCCGCTAAGTAAGCGAGACAAAGATTCAAAACAATGGCTGATATTACCCTAAAATTAGAAGAGCTTGAGAAAAAACTCCATCAATTGGTGGACTGTCTTTGAGGTTGAAGAAAAGAAAAAAGAACTAAGGGATTTAGAAAGTGAAGCCGCAGGGCCGGACTTCTGGAAAAATCAGGAGAAAGCCCCCAAAATTAACCAAAAAATCGCCGCCTTGAAAGAAGAAGTTGAAAACATTGAAAATTTAAAACAGGAACTTGCGGGCCTAAAGGAATTATCTCTGTCTGTTAAAACGTCCGAAGACCAAGGAGAATTAGAGTCAGAAATTAGCGCTTTTGAAGACAAGATAAAAAAAGAAGAGTTTAGAACTTTCCTTTCCGGGAAATACGACAGGAACGACGCGATTTTGCAGATATTGTCCGGAGCCGGCGGAGTTGACGCCCAAGATTGGGCCACAATGTTATTAAGAATGTATGACAGGTATTGCCAGAGAAAAGGATTTAAAGTTAAGCTTTTACATCAATCTTTCGGCGAGGGGGTGGGTCCCGAAGGAAGAATCGGCACCAAATCGGCGACAATGGAAGTTAGGGGGAATTTCGCTTACGGTTTTTTAAAAAAAGAAAATGGAGTTCATAGATTAGTTAGAATTTCACCTTTTTCCGCTCAGAAACTCCGCCACACCTCATTTGTTTTAGTGGAAATTATGCCCGAGATTGGAAGCGAAGACGAAAAAGAAATTGAAATCAGGCCACAGGATTTAAAAATAGATTTTTACCGGGCATCGGGGCCGGGCGGACAATATGTAAACAAAAGGGAAACCTCGGTCAGAATTACCCATTTGCCAACTAGCATCGTAGTGGCTTGCCAGTCGGAAAGAACACAGGGAGATAACAGAAAACAAGCAATGAAAATGTTGCTTTCAAAACTTCGCCAACTTCTTGAAGAGACCAAGCAAAAAAAAATATCGCAGATCAAGGGCAAGAAAATTTCCGCCAGCTGGGGAAATCAAATCCGCTCTTATGTGTTGCATCCCTATAAGCTCGTTAAAGACCTAAGAACCGACCTTGAGACCTCCGATACCGAGGGCGTATTAAACGGAGATTTAGACAAATTCATTGAAGCGGAGTTAAGACTATAATATGATAAAATTTCAGAATATCACCAAAACTTATTCTCCCAACACCGTTGTCTTGGAAAATATCTCTTTTGAGGTAAAAGAAGGAGAATTTGTTTCAATTGTCGGAAGATCAGGAGCGGGGAAAACCACGCTTATTCGCCTTCTTTTGGGGTTAGAAAAACCAACCTTTGGCGATATTTTTTACCGGGAAACAAACATCCATAACACAAAACCCGCAAAACTCCAAGAGATAAGGAGAAAAATCGGGGTGGTTTACCAAGATTATAAATTATTGCCAATAAAGACAGCTTATGAGAACATTGCCTATGTGATGTCAGTGAAGGGAGAGGAAGAAGAAAAGATTTCCAAAGAAGTGTTTAAAATTTTAGAGCTTACCGGGCTCTCCGACAAAATCAACAATTTTCCAGACGAGCTTTCCGGCGGGGAACAACAAAGATTGGCGATTGCCCGAGCCATTGTTAACCAGCCGGAAGTGGTGATTGCCGACGAACCAACCGGCAATTTAGATCCTTACAACACCTACGAAGTCATCTCCATTTTAAAAAGGATTAACGCCGTTGGTAAAACCGTTATTTTGGCCACCCACGATAAAGAAATCGTTAACCAATTGGGAAAAAGGGTGATTACTTTAGATAGAGGAAGGATACTTAGAGATGAAGAAAAAGGCCGATTTATTCTTTAGGTTTTAGCTTTCTAGGTTTTAGCTTCCTAGGTTTTAGCTTTTCAGAATATGATACATACTTATAAAGATTTAACAATCTGGCAAAAAGCAATGGAACTAGTAGCTGAAATCTATATTCTTACAGAGAGATTTCCGAAAGAAGAACTTTATAGTTTAGTTTCTCAAATGAGAAGAGCCGCAATCTCAATTCCTTCAAATATAGCTGAAGGGAGATTACGAGGATATAGAAAAGAGTATCGGCAATTTCTTTTAAACGCTTATGGTTCTGGCGGGGAACTAGAGACTCAAATAGAGATTGCAAAAAGACTAGCAAAGATGAAAAATTTAGATTATTCTAAAAACGATAGTTTATTGGAGGAAATTATGAAGATGCTTAACAAAATGATTTCAACCCTAAGAACCTAATAATCCTAATAATCCTAATAACCTAAAAAGCTAACACCTAATATATGTTTACTGCTTTAAAAAGAGTTTTCAAATTTGCGATAACCGATTTCTCGCGCAATAAAGGTGCGAACTTCGCCGCGATCTTTGTATTAGTGATTACCATATCCTTGGTAACCACCCTTTTTCTGTTTCGCGGAACGGCCCAATTTTTAATTTCAAAAGTGCAGGAAAAAGTTGACGTTACAGCTTATTTTAAAAAAGAGGCAACCGAAGAAGATATCTTAAATGTTAAGTCGGAAATTTCAAATTTTTCTTCCGAAATTCAGGATATTAAATATATCTCGCGGGAAGAAGCTCTCCAAAAGTTTACCGAAAAACATAAAAACGACCCCGATTTAATGAAGGCTCTGGAGGAAATAGGCGATAATCCCTTTTTGGCGTCTTTGAATATTAAAATGGAATTTCCTTTTCAGTACGAAAAAGTTTCTCTCTTTTTGCAGGCCGATCAATTTAGCAGTGTAGTTGAGAAGGTTGATTATTATCAAAAGAAGCCGATAATTGATAAGGTTTTTTCAACAATTTCAACCATTAACCAAATAGGCATAATATTAAGCGGAATTTTAATTTTGATATCTATTCTGGTTGTTTTTAACACGATAAAACTGGCGATTCAGGATTCAAAAGAAGAAATTAACGCAATGAAATTAGTCGGAGCTCCCAACTGGTTTATCCGGGGGCCATTTATCATTCAAGGCGCGACTTGCGGATTATTTGCTTGTTTAATATCGCTGGCGATTTTTGCTTCAATCACCTATTTTTCTGCCTCAAGCCTTGAGGCCCTATTGCCCGGTTTTAATATTTTTGACTATTTTGTCAGCAATTTTTGGATAATTCTTTCAATTCAGATTGGCGCTGGAGTAATCTTGGGAGTAGTTTCAAGCTACATTGTTGTAAGAAAATATTTGAATGTTTAATTATTGCCGGGTCGTC
>CAZDIG010000003.1:0-25090 GCA_964505465.1 uncultured Candidatus Saccharibacteria bacterium | reverse complement strand
ACCGCACGCTTAGCGATTTTTATTATGAAAAAAGACTATTTGGAGATTGCCAAAGCGCCCGACATTTCTAATTTAAAAGAAAGAAAAATTTACCGAATCCTTGAAACTATCCCCGGCGCTATAAGTTTAGGGACTTTATTAGGAGTCCTTGTTTTTTCATGGTTGAAGCCAGACTGGGTTGCAATCTTTATAATTTTATTCTGTCTCTATTACCTATGTAAAATAGCCTATCTTTCAATCTGCCAAGTAGCGAGTTATATCCGAATGAAAAGGAATCTCAAAATTAACTGGTTAGAAAAAATTAAAAGAATAGAAAGGTGGCAGGAAATTTATCACCTGATAATTTTACCGGCCTTTAGAGAAGAATCGGGAATAATAAAAGAAAGCTTAAACGCCATCTTAAATTCCGAATACCCTAAAGAAAATCTGATCGTAGTTTTAAGCGTTGAAGAAAGGGGTGGCGAAGATAGTCTAAAAACCGCCCAAATCCTTGAAAAAGAATATTCCCAAAAATTTCCGCACTTTTTGGCAACAATTCATCCTAAAAATATTCCGGGGGAATTGGCGGGAAAGGGATCAAACGAGGCCTGGGCGGGTAAAGAAGCAAAAGAAAAAATAATTGATAAACTAAACATTCCCTATAAAAATATTATTGTCTCCAGTTTTGATATAGACACCAGGGTTTATCCTCAATATTTTGCTTGCCTAACTTGGCAGTATTTAAAATCTAAAAATCCCCTAAGGGAGAGCTACCAACCCATTCCTGTTTACAATAACAATGTCTGGGAGGCGCCGGTTTTTACAAGAGTTGTGGCGACCTCTAATACTTTCTGGCAAATGATGCAACAAGAAAGGCCGGAAAAAATCGTGACTTATTCGAGCCACGCTATGCCTTTTAAAGTGTTTTCCGAAGTAGGCTATCCCAAGAATATAGTTTCCGATGATTCGCGGATTTTTTGGAAAGCTTATCTTTATTACGACGGAGATTATAAAGTACAACCATTATATTATCCCGTTTCCATGGATGTCGTTTTAGCTAAAAACCTTCTGCGAACAGCCGTTAATCAATATAAACAACAAAGAAGATGGGCTTGGGGTTGTGTTGAGATTCCTTATTTAATACACGGATTTTTTAGAAACAAAAAAATTCCTTTCTGGAATAAATTGATGCATTTAACTACCTTAATAGACGGATTTTGGTCTTGGTCTACCTCGGCTTTTTTAATCTTAATTTTAGGTTGGTTGCCGTTGTTTTTAGGTGGAGAAAAATTTAGCTCCAGCACTCTTTCTTATAACCTGCCCCGTTTGACCAGCCGAATTATGACATTTACCCTGTTAGGTATGCTTATTTCAGCAATTTTGAGCATGTTTATTTTACCCCCGCGGCCGGCGGGAGTAAGCCGGTTTAAAAAATTCTCCGTATTTTTTCAATGGCTGCTTCTACCCGTTACCTTAATATTATTCGGGGCCTTGCCCGCATTAGATGCCCAAATTCGTTTAATGTTTGGAAAATACATGGGCTTTTGGGTGACGGAAAAAAGTAGAAAGCGATACTAATATACGAATTTCATACCAATTATACTAATGCGTGATACTAATTTACCAAAAACATACCAATTATACTAATCATTGGTATAAAAATTAGTATCATTGGTATGACAATTGGTATTATTGGTATCGCTATATTATTCAAAATGTATCCTTTTTTCAAATTCCCCCAGTTTCTCGCTAAGCAGGGGATAATTTTTTAATTTAGGGTCTTTCTCTAAAATTTCTTTGGCTGCTTCGCGGGTTTTCTCTACTAACACCAAGTCTTTAAGATTCGCCATAGCTAAATCCGGAATGCCCCACTGCCGATTTCCATATAACTCTCCCGGCCCCCTGATCTGGAGATCCTTTTCCGCCAACTCAAAGCCATTGTTACAGCGAACTAAAGCCGACAATCTTCTCTTTGTGTTTACAGCCGGAGAATCGGTAAATAAAAAACAATACGATTGAAGATCGGATCTCCCGACCCTCCCCCGGAACTGATGCAGTTGGGCTAACCCGAATCTTTCCGCGCCTTCAATCATCATCACGGTGGCTCTGGGAATGTCAATTCCTACTTCTACCACCGAAGTGGAAACTAAAATATCAATTTCCCCCGACTTGAAATCCTGCATTATTTTTTCCTTCTCTTTAGTTTTTAATTTGCCGTGCAACATTCCGATTTTTAAATCGGGAAAGATTTCTTTTGATAATTTTTCGTGTTCTTCTTTAACCGCTTTAACCTCCGACCAACCCAGAATATCTTTTTTCTCTTTATTTGACGGTTCAA
Source organism: uncultured Candidatus Saccharibacteria bacterium (assembly GCA_964505465.1). Classification (GTDB taxonomy): domain Bacteria; phylum Patescibacteriota; class Minisyncoccia; order Minisyncoccales; family Staskawiczbacteraceae; genus CAZDIG01. The sequence continues at coordinate 22,773 of CAZDIG010000003.1, read as the reverse complement.
TCCTCGGACAGATCACAAAAACGCCCCTACCGTCTTTAACCTCCCCCTTTATGAATTTATAAGCTTCCTTTCTTTTCGCCGGCGGGACTACAAATGTTTTAATCTTCTTTCGGTTTTTAGGAAGTTCGGTAATCAAAGATAAATCAAGGTCTCCGTAAACCGTTAGGGCTAAGGTTCTGGGAATGGGCGTGGCGGTCATTGATAAAAGATGGGGGATAAGTTTCACCTGCGAACCATTGTTTTGGCAGAGGCGAGCCCGCTGTTCTACTCCAAAGCGATGCTGTTCATCTACCACCGCCAAGGCCAAGTTTTTAAATTTCACCTCTTCTTGAATCAAAGCATGGGTGCCGATTAAAATATTGATTTCACCCTCTTTTAATCTTTCTAAAATTTTCTGGCGAGAAATTTCCAGAACTTCATTTTTGAGCTTTATTGAGGTAATCCTGTCTTCTTTCCCGGTTAGAAGGGCGATTTTTAATTTGAAAGGCGCTAATAATTTTGGGATTTCTCTGAAATGTTGTTTCGCCAAGATTTCTGTTGGCGCCATAATCGCGGCCTGATAACCAGCCTTAGCTGCGTTTAACGTCGCCATCGCTGCCACCACTGTTTTTCCCGATCCTACATCGCCCTCTAAAAGCCTGGACATCGGAAAGGGTTTTTCTAAATCCTTTAAAATTTGCCAAGCAGATTTCTTTTGCGAATCAGTAAGCGTAAAAGACAAGGCGTCGGTGAATTTTTTCATTAGTTTAATATTCATTGGGATTGACAGCGCCTTCACCTGCTTTAATTTTAACCTTTCTTTTAAAACCGAGAGTTCAATCAGGAAAAGTTCTTCAAAAGCAAAACGGGAACGAGCGGCTTCCGCTTTTTTTAGAGAATCAGGGAAATGAATTTGCCAAACCGCCTCTTTGATCGGCATCAATTGATTTTTTGTTCTCAAACTTTCCGGCAGAGGATCTAAAAGTTTATTACCCAACTTTAAAAGCAAAGGTTTTAGAATGTAACGGAGCCATCGGGAGGACAATCCTTCTGTTTCCGGATACACTGGAACGATTCTGCCCAAATGAGTCAAGTCGGATTTCAGTCCGCTTCTCTCGTAGGCCGGGTTGTTTAAATAAAGGCCGTTTTCTCCTAAAATTACTTTTCCTGCCAGATAAACAAAATCCCCGATTTTTAAACTTTTAACCAAATACGGCTGGTTAAACCAGACTACTTTTATCGCTGCCGTTTTGTCTTCAACAACCGCTTGGGTTAAAATCATTCTTTTCTTCCACGTTCTGGAATTTTTAATTTCTAAAATTCTTCCTCTAATGCAGCAAACCTCGTTGAGTTTAATTTGCGATATTGCGGTTATTTTGGAAAAATCTTCATAGCGATGCGGAAAATGAAAAAAGAGGTCTCGGATGTTTTTGATTCCAAGTTTTTTTAGTCTTTTTTGGTAAACGGCGCCGATGCGCGGAATTTCTTCAATTGGAGTGGATAAATTTAGCATCGAATTGCCTGCTTCTTTTAATTATACTACACTAAAAATGTGAGTGATAACTAAATATGAACGACACCTACAAGCTAATTTTAAAAAGAAGAACAATTAGAAAGTTTAAACAAAAAAGAATTGCAAAATCAATTCTCTTTAATTGCTTAAACGCGGCAAGGCTGGCGCCCTCTTCGGCTAATTTGCAGCCCTTGGAATATATTTTGGTAACTAAAAATTTAAATGAAGTTTTCAATTGTACTCGCTGGGCTGGCTATTTAAAGGATGGCGCGCCAGAAGAAAAAGAGAAACCAGTAGCTTATATTGTAATCTTATCAAATCAAAAAATTAACAAAAATGCAAAATACGACGTAGGATTAGCAGCCGAAAATATTATTTTAACTGCCCTTGAAAGAGGTATTGCTTCTTGCATAATTGGTTCAGTGAATCGAGAAAAATTAGCAAAAATTTTAAATATTCCTCAAAATTATATTATTGAATTCATAATTGCTTTAGGTTACCCCGGTCAGAAATCGGTTGAAGAAAAATTTACCCCGTTTAAAAATCAAAGATTTCTAACGGGGTTTAAAGGAAGCATAAAATACTGGCTTGATAAAAAAGGCGTATTACATATTCCCAAAAAAGAGCTAAAATGTATTACCCATAAAGAAAGATTTTAAAATTACTAAAATAGAAAGACCCGCGTAGGATTTAATCCCAGGCGGGTCTTTTTGGGTTACCCTCTAATTGTAACATATTTATCTTAATATGTCAACAAAAAACAGAATTAAAAAATTCTGTTTTCTTACTATATGCCCTCGGCAGGAATCGAACCTGCAGTCACGAGGTCCGCAACCTCGCATTTTGTCCATTAAACTACGAGGGCAAAATGTTTACACTGAGCTTGTCGAAGTGCGGAGGGGGTGAGAGTCGAACTCACAAGCCCTTATTCAGGGCGCCAGTTTTCAAGACTGGTTCCTTGCCATTCGGAGCACCCCTCCATAGCTTTTCCCAATTGGCGGGGGCGACTCTATTCGAACTAGTTCGGTCGCCCTAGTGCCATCTATGTAATTTTGTTCTTAAATTTTCCCGCGACGGTAGTAGGATTCGAACTCGCAGTTCTATACCCACATCTCTTTTTCAATCTCACCTGGGAACATTAATTGGAACGGATAACCAACATAATTTCTTTTTATTTCCCCGCAACCGATAGTTTTAAGAAAATTTATCATTTCGTTCGTAACCCTTTCAGGATCTATTCTTTTATTTTCACCAATATATTCAATTTCTACAAAATCCCCTAAATTCTTTACGGAATCAATTGAAATCTCATAGTTTTTATATGCCCAAGTCTTCCGTATTTTATCGACAACAACAAGAGACCTAAAATTCAAAGCATTCCACGTTTTCTTTAATTTACCTATATCTCCTACATTTGTTTCGTATTCATCGCAGTGAGTGCTCTTCCCATTTTTGTCATAATGATAGTTTTTATAAGTTACAAAATACCTGCCATCTGAGTCTCTTAATCTAAGCCATTCTTTTATTGGCCGCGTTTCTATAAAGTTTTTATGGCTTGGAGAGAAATATTCATCTACCTGATGGCTTTCTTTTTGAAAAACAGCATTCTTCTCTAGAAAAGATGCCAATGGCTTTTTCTTCCCGATATTAACTTGAATTTCAATCTCAATATTATTCATATTGTTACTGTTGTTTATTAAAATTATACACCCAATTCCATAACAATGGCAGAGTGATCGCTTAATCTTTTTTCTCTTGGTTCGTGAAGATAATAACAACCCTTAAGCGATGGCAAGAGATCATTCGAAATAAAACAGTGGTCATACCTATAGCCATCTCCAGTCCGACCAACCCAACTATATTCCCGACTATTGGGATTCAAATGCCGGAAAGAATCAACTAATTGATGATTATTAAAGCACTGGTAGAAATCATATTCCCATTTCTCAAAAAATCGATAATGGGGATTATGGTCTGGTTCTAAAACATTAAAATCTCCGCAAAAAACTCGTGTATTTGAAAATAAAGATTTATTTAATGTTTCTTGCAAAATCTTTAAGAAGCGTTTCTTTTTTTTAATTTTTTCTTGGCTAACATCCCGAGAAGGAACATATGTCCCAATTACTTCCAATACCTTGCCACTAAAATTTATCTTAGTGGCCGCTATCCGAGCCTTAAGAAAATTAATCGAATTAGAAAAATCGCTTTCTTGCAAGGGATGTTTACTTATAATCATGACTCCATATTCTTTGCCTTTGGGCTTAGAAAAAGCAACGTTGAAACCATATGCCCGAAAATATTTTTCTAAAAAAAGACAACCCTTACTGTTTTTTGTTTCAGTTAAAACAAAAACGCTTTCAGAACGTTTCCGAAGCCACTCACCTTGCTTAACTGCGCGCTCCTCTGAGGGATTTGCGATGTTCCAACAGAATAAGGAAAATTTCATAATTTTACGAGTTGATTAATGTATTATACAATAAAAAATCCCCACCAATAAAGACAACTGTCTTATTTTAGTGGGGTATATATTTCAAAATTTCTTCGATTATTAATGTAGTAACCCGATCAATAGAAGTTTTACCGTTATTCTCTGTGAAAAGAACGTTAAAACCTTTTATCCGTAAGAATTCTATCGCATTCAAATATAGTTCTACTTCTCTAACAGAAAGTTGCTCCTTTTCAAAACGGCTCAATTCATGCCTACTACTCAAGCGATAAATAAGCGTTTCTGGCGAAGCAATTAAGATAACGGTTAAATCAGGAATGCGGAATTGATTATTAAGAGACCAGATAAATTCCAAATGTACTCCATCTAATTATTGAAGAACAAGAGATGACGGAATATACCTATCCGAAAGGACAATCATTCCCCTATCTAATGCTGGCAATATTTCCTGTTCAAGATGAAATTGCCTATCAGCGGCCACTAAATAAGCTAGAGTTTTACCTCGACATTTTTCTTCGGCATTGCGGACAAACTGTCCGAGGGGCGACCTGGTTGGTTCCTTTGTTGCAAGGACATTATATCCTTGCTGTCGCAATTGAGTTGCTACTTCGTTTACCAGCGTTGTCTTCCCGACGCCATTAGGGCCATCGAAAACAACGAACAAACCGTCTTGCCTAGACATTAGACTTACCTTCTTCAACCTTGTCTTCCTTTGTGGTTTCAATCGGGCATATATCTTCATCTACTGTCCCAATTATTCCACCTGAAGCAATAACTGCAGCAGGACAACCTTTTCCGCATTGCAGATTGATTGAACAACTACTACAAATGGGATTATTTCCCGTGTGGTATTTTTCATGAAATCTATAAGTATCAACCTTATCGTTGATATCGGCATCAGAGAAGATATTTCCAATAATAAATTCTTCTTCTTTGTGCCTACTCTGCGGAGTCCTAGAAGCAAAAACCAAATATGGACAAATAACAACATTCCCAGAAGTGAAAACGTAAATTATACTCCCCGCCTCACATCCTCCTAAGGGAAACTTACGATCATTGGGAAATCTAACATAAACAATTTGAATACGATCGCTAAACGGACTAGTAAGCTCCTGAATTTTTCTCATCATTATATCCGGAGAACCGAGTTTGTCTTTTGATTTCGTTCCTCTACCCATACTGGCTAAAGGATTTATAAGAACATAGCTAGCGCCATTTTCGATCGCAAATTCGCAAATATCTACATATTCATTTGCCTCTGCAAAATTATTGGGGGTAACCAATATTCCCCGAAGTAAATGATGTTTGCCCAATCGGCGGATCCCATCAATTGTTTTATCAAAAGAATCCTCATCCCCACGGAATTTTCCGTGGCTCGCAGGAGTAAAACCATCAAGACTTACATTCACATGAATATCACCGATTTCAACCAACGATTTTATCTGTTCTGTAGTAATTGCAGACCCATTACTACAAATACCAACACGAATGCTATTACTTTTAAACAAACGTGCTATTCTAATAATGTCTGGGTGGATAAATGGCTCTCCACCAGTCAATGTAACGCCAATCACTCTGCAAGACTGTAATCTTGGAATTACTGTATCTTGGATGACATCGAAAGACATAGTTCTGCCATAATCACCAGCCGAAAGAAAACAATGGGAACAGTGCAGATTGCATCGTTCCGTAATTTGCAATAAAGCTTTGCGATGTGGCGCGATAACAGAAGATCTAAAATAACAAGAAGACGCTATATTCTCTTTTACGAGATCTTTTCTCATGGTTCACTTCTCCTTTCTATTTAATTGTTAAAACCGAAAACCATTCTCGGTGTGCTATTATTACCATACAGATTATATAGGATTTCGTCAAGCCTTTGCATAGACAAAAAATCGCCCAAAAAGGGCGATTTTTATTTATTCAAAGTGTCTCGGTCCTCGATAAAAAATGTTGCTGGCGGAGGAGGTGGGACTCGAACCCACAGAGGGCTTTTTACACCCTCGGAGATTAGCAATCTCCTGCCGTGCCATTGGGCCACTCCTCCATTTTTTATTTTACCCTTATATTTTACAAATAAAAAGGATTAAGTCAATTTCAACCTTCGCGGGTCACGGCCACTCCCCATACTTCTTTTACGCCGGCTGTTTTTAAAACCCTTGCGCATTCTTCCATTGTGGAGCCGGTAGTATAGACATCGTCAATTAATAAAATTTTTTTCTTCTTTATTTCCTCAGGATTTCTGCAAAGAAACGCATTCTTTATGTTTTCTTCTCTTTCTTTTTCCGAGAGTTCAACCTGCGGCAGTGTTTTCTTTATCTTAATTAGATTATTTGAAATCAAAGGAATTTTTAAAATTTTTGAAAGATTCCGGGCAATTTCTTCAACTTGGTTAAAGCCTCTTCTTTTCATCTTTTTCTTATCTAAAGGAACGGGAATTAAAACGGCGTTCTCCAAAACTTTTTGCCACCCTTTGTTTAACAAAGAAAAATGTTCTATTATTAATTCAGAAAGCGGTCTGGCTAATTCTTTAATGTAAGGCGGGTATTTGAACTGATGGATTAGTTTTTTAGTTAGCGGATTCTCCTGATAGGAAAGAGCATAAAAAAGGCCGGAAAGTTTTTTAGAGCGACATTTTCCGCATTTTCCGGCTTCCGGAAGACGCAGGGGATTTTTATTGCAGAGACAATAAGAAAATTGAAGGATATCAAGCGCTGCCTTGCAGTCTTCGCAAAGATAAGTTCCTTCAATGTTGCAACCCAAACAAAACTTTGGGAACAGAAGATCTACTAAAAAATCTTTTATTTTCTGGCCGCTATATTTTTGCATGTCATATTCCTTTATTGGTTTATTTAGATTATAATAAAAATAATATTAGAAGCAAAAGTTTTAAAAATGGCGCTTAACCCTTTTAAATTCCTTTTCCCCAAAAAATTTTTGGGAATAGACACTGGAACATCATCCATTAAAGTTGTTGAAATTTCCCGCTGGGGCGGCGGAAGAACTTTGGAAAACTACGGCGAAATCAAAGCCGCCGCGCTTTTTAAGGAGTCTTTCAGGACGTTTGAAAAATCCACCCATTTAGTTTCCAGCGCTTTTGTTTCAAGGGCTATCCGGGCAATTTTAGAAGAGGCGCGGATTAAAACTAAAGCCGCGATTTTTTCCATTCCTGATTTTTCCACTTTTTTTACTTCCTTTGAACTTCCTCCGATGTCAGAAGATGAAATTCCTCAAGCCGTCCGTTACACGGCTCCGCAGTATACCCCTCTTCCCATCGGCGAAACTACTCTTGATTGGCGGATAATAAGAGGAACGCCGGGCGACAAGAAATCCACCCTTAAGATATTATTAATCGCTGTCCCCAACGACGTGGTGGCGGAGTACCAAAGAGTTGCTCAAATGGCAGGGTTGGAACTTTATGCTTTAGAAGCTGAGGTGTTAGGAATAGTGAGGTCCTCAATTAAAGAAAATAAAAAAGTGGCGTGTTTGATTGATCTGGGCGTTCAAAGCACAACCGCCAGCATAATTGATAAAGGAGTTTTAAAAAAGAGTTATAGTTTTGATTTCTCCAGCAGTCAGTTAACTCATGCCGTTTCCACCGCTTTAAGTATTGATGAGACAGAAGCCGAAGAAATAAAATGCAAATACGGAATAATGGCATCGGATTCGGAAAAAGATATCACTAAAGTCCTACAACTTTTAATTGACCCCCTTTTGATAGAAATAAAAAATATCGCTAGCGAATTCAGTCAAAGCGAAAATAAGGATATTGAAGAGATTTATTTAACGGGGGGGACGGCTAATTTAAAGGGCCTGAGGGAATATTTTTCAGAAAATCTAAAAATAAAAGTGGAAACCCCGAATCCTTTTTCCGACCTGCTTTACCCTCCTATTCTGGCCGAAACCCTGAAAGAGATGGGGCCCCGTTTTACGGTGGCGGTCGGAACGGCATTAGGGGGATTAGGTCAGTAATATTTGCTCTATTTGTTTAAATAGTTAGATATTATATAATAGAGTAATCAATCAAATTGAAATAATCCATATATGGCTTTCGCCCTTATCTATCAGTTAAAAAATAAAAAAGTTTGGTGGTTGGACGCAATAATGTATTTCTCTTTGGCTATCCTTCTAGCCGCTATTATCTGCTACTTCATTTTTAGCATAAAGATTTCTTTTCAAGAGCAAAAACTCAAACAATTACAGGAGCTTATTTCCAAAACCGGAACAAAAGACCAGCTGGCTTTGGAGAAAAAAGTGTTTGAATATCAAGAAAAAATTAACGATTTTACAACCCTTCTCAATAATCATGCAATCCCATCAAACTTTTTCACCTTTCTTGAGCAGACCACCTTGCCAAAGGTTAGGTTTACCGAGGTAAAGTTAAATAAAGGCGAATCAAAAATTCGGCTGAGCGGAAAAACCGAAGACGCGCAAATGTTGGCCCAACAAGCCTATCTTTTTCAGGAAAGCCAATTTATTCAAGATACAAAATTATTCCTTTTTAGTTTAGGAGAAGGGGGTAAGATTACTTTTTCTGTAATCTTTTCCCTTAATCCGCAAATATTCCAATGGAAGTAGATCGTCCAATTGCTATTGCTGTAATTCTATTCGTGATTTTATTTGTAGCATTCTATTTGGTTGTGCCAAAATATCAGGAATTTGAAGAGTTCCAGATAAAACTTAGCAAAAAGGAGGCCGAATACAGAGGGAGGTCGGCTTACTTTTCGGATATTGCCAGCACCTACGAAAAGTTAAAACAAAAAGAAGAAATCCTTAAAAAAATTGACAGCGCCCTGCCATCTTCCCCCGCCTTGCATTCTTTAGTTTATTTCCTGCAGAAAAAAAGTTTGGAAAACGGCTTAATATTCTTAAAAGCCAATCTTCTTAAAATCTCCCCGATTAAAGAAGGTAGCCGGATAAAGGAAACTAATTTTTCTTTCGGGGTGGTGGGGCCTTATCCTGCTTTTAAGAATTTCTTAATGTCTCTGGAAAAATCAGCTCGTTTAATTGAAGTGGAAGACGTTTCTTTCGTTGCGCGGAAAGAATTTGAGGAGACTTTTGAGTTTAACGTAACAGTAAAAGTTTATTCTTACTAAATTATGGCAATTGTCTTTATCTCTCCTAAAAAAAGGCAAAAGATAATAATTTTAACCATCGTCGGATCGGTCTCTGCGATTTTGCTTATTATCGCCCTATTAGTTTTCTTAATGAAACCAAAAACTATCCCAGTGGAGCAGGCATTCCATGCCCCTAAAATCAGTATCAATTTTGAACTCTTAGATTCTGAAAAAATCAAAGCTCTTCAGGCTTTTGAAGAGATAAAAAGAGAATTTATCTATGAAGGTAAAACAACGGAAGGGCAAATCCAGACAGGAAAAATTTTGGCTGCTTCCAGCGAGGAAGTTGTTGAATATTTAAAAGCACTAGGCCTTTCTGAAATTAGGGTTGAGGCCGCCCCGGTGGGACGAGAAAACCCCTTCATCCCTTATGAAAAGCCCGAACTAAAACCAATTGAACAGCCTAAAAAGTAAGTCTTAGTAAATTTAAAAATGAGTTTAATTAAACAATTAGTTGAAGAAAAAATAATAGACCAAACCAAGGCGACAGCTTTGGAATTTGAAGCAAAAAGAGTTGGCAAAACAGAAGAGGAAATAATCTTAGAAAAAGGGATCGTTCCAGAAGAACACCTTTTTAAGCTAAAAAGCAAAGGCTTAAAAATCCCTCTCAAAAAAATAACTCCGGAGGAGGTACCGCTGGAAGTTCTGGAATTAATCCCTGAAGAACCGGCGGTTTATTATAAAATGATACCGATTGCCAAAAAAGATAATATTGTTGAAGTGGGAATGGTTTATCCCGAGGACGTCCGCTCCCAGGAAGCCTTAAGATTTTTAAGCCGGCAGGGGAAGTTTAAAACCAAAATTTCTTTAATCGTCCCTTCTGATTTCAATAATCTCTTAAAACAACATCGGACTTTGAGAAAGGAGGCGGAAAAAGCCCTAGATGCCCTGGAAAAAGAAAGAGGTGGGGGCCCTACTCCTGATTTGATAATAGAAGAAGATAGAACGATAACCAAAGAAATAGCCGAGGAAGCGCCAATCATTAAAATGGTTTCGGTTATCCTAAGGCACGCAATTGAAGGAAGAGCTTCGGATATTCATATTGAACCCCAAAAAGACAGATTGAAAGTTCGTTTCAGATTAGACGGTATTTTATATGCCAGCCTATTTTTGCCTTTGAGGGTGCATCCGGCTATTATTGCGAGAATAAAAATTCTTTCAAATTTAAAAATTGACGAGACCAGGATTCCTCAAGATGGCAGGTTCTCCTCAAGAGTTGACACCAAGGAAATTGATTTTAGAGTCTCCACTCTCCCGACGCTTTACGGCGAAAAAGCGGCAATCAGGGTTTTGGATCCCGGGGTGGGCGTTAAATCTTATACACAATTAGGCCTTAGGGGACGAAGCTTAAAGATTGCGGAGGGGGCGTTGAAAAAGCCCTACGGAATGATTCTTGCGACGGGCCCCACTGGTTCTGGTAAAACCACCACTCTTTACGCCCTTTTGCGCACCTTGAATAAAGAAGGCGTAAATATTATTACTATTGAGGATCCGGTTGAATATTCTATTGAGGGGATTAACCAGTCACAGGTAAAACCAGAAATTGGTTATGGTTTTGCCCAGGGGCTCCGCCATATCTTAAGACAAGACCCCGATATTATTATGGTGGGGGAGGTGCGCGACGAAGAAACGGCAAGCTTGGTTATCCACGCCGCTCTTACCGGTCATACGGTGCTATCCACACTGCACACCAACAACTCTATCGGCGTGATTCCAAGATTCATTGATATGGGGGTAAAGCCGTTTTTAATCCCAGCCGCTTTAAATATTGCTATCGCCCAGAGACTCGTAAGAAATCTTTGCCCTTATTGCAAAAAGAAGGTTAAACCCGAACAAAAAATTCTAGATTATATTTTAGAAAAAATAGACAAACTTCCCCCGCTTGTTAAAAATGAAGCCAAGATTCCCAAAACAATTTATATCTATGAACCCCAGGGATGCGAAAAATGCAACTTTAAAGGGTTTACTGGCAGGAGCGGACTATTTGAAGTCTTATCTGTAACCGAGAACTTAACCGAAATAATTTTAAAAGAACCCACCGAAGCCGCGATTATGGAAGAAGCGAGAAATCAAGGGATGTTAACGATGCTCCAGGACGGCGTCTTAAAAGCTCTGGACGGAGAAACGACTATTGAGGAAGTCATAAGCACGGCTGAAGAAAAGTAGAATACCTGCCACTTGCTAATTATTCGTAATTTCGTAAAAAAATATGAGATCTATATTATTAATAGAAGACGACCCGTTTCTAATAGATATTTATGTCACCAGATTAAAGGGCGAGGGTTATAATATTGAAGTGGCTCCCGACGGGGAGATCGCTTTAGATAAGCTTAAAAAAGGAAAATTTGACCTAGCGGTTTTAGACATTATTCTGCCCAAACTGGACGGCTGGGAAGTTTTAAAAAGAATCAAAGAGAATCCAAAATTTAAGAATCTGAAAGTGATTATTCTTTCAAATCTCGGGCAGAAAGAAGAAGTGGAGACGGGTTTTGAGCTGGGTGCGGTGAAATACTTTGTCAAAGCGGAATATACCCCCACCGAAGTGGTAGAAGAAATAAAAAAGATGTTGGAATAATTCTTTACTTATTAAGGGTAACTCTATGACCAATTATTCTGAAAAATTAAAACAACTTTTATCTTTAGTTATCCAGGAAGAAGCATCAGATCTTCATCTTTCAGTTGGCCACGCTCCTACCTTCAGAATCACTGGAAATTTGATACCTTTAGTTAAAGAAAAAATAATTTCGCCGGAGGACGCAGAAGGTTTCGCTTCTGCCTTGATGTCGGATTTCCAGCGTAAGAGATTTTTTGATGAAAAAGAAATTGACTTTTCCTATGATTTTGAGGGGAAAGCAAGATTCCGAGTGAATACTTTTTTTCAAAAAGGTAGCATAAGTATGGCTTTTCGTCTTATTCCAAACAAAATTAAAACTATTGAAGAATTAAATCTTCCTGCGGTTTTGCACGATTTTACCAGACATAACCAGGGGCTGGTTTTAGTGACGGGAGCCTCCAGTCAAGGGAAATCCACCACTTTGGCCGCTTTAGTGGATGAAGTAAATCATACCCAGCCAGTGCATATAATTACTATTGAAGATCCGATTGAGTATATTTTTGAAGATGACCGGGCGATTGTTGACCAAAGAGAGGTTTACCAAGACACCCTTAGTTTCTCTCGGGCTTTAAAATCTATTTTCCGCCAAGATCCCGATGTAATTATGGTGGGAGAAATGCGCGACCTGGAAACAATTTCCACCACTATCACCGCCGCCGAAACCGGCCATTTGGTGTTTGCCACTTTGCACACAAACTCCGCTCCTCAGACAATCCACCGTGTTGTGGATGTTTTTCCTTCAGACCAGCAAAACCAAATTAGATTTCAATTAGCGGATTCGCTTTTAGGCATAGTTTCCCAAAGATTAATTCCGAGAATTCAAGGCGGGTTTATCCCGGCCTGCGAAGTAATGACCGCCAATTTAGCAATAGCCACTTTAATTAGGGAAAACAAAATTCACGAAATTCCAACAGTAATTGAAACATCGGCCAAAGAGGGAATGATCTCTCTAAATAGGCGTTTAGTTGACCTTGTTAGAAGAAAAGAAATTTCCCTGAAAGACGCGCTTAATTATTCGGTAAATCCAGCCGAGCTTAAAAATTTACTAAAATAATATAGCGATACCAATGATACTAATTTACATACTAATGATACTAATATTCGTATAATTGGTATGTTATTCGTAGATTAGTATCGCGTTCAACGAAGCGATGAAATTTTTTTATAAAGCAAGAACCAAAGAAGGGAAAATTCAAACAGGTGAACTTGAAGCATCTTCGCGGGAGACAGCGGCAGATCTTTTACAAAAATATAATTTGTATGCCACCTCGTTAACAGAAGTTAAAACCCGGAGGTTTTTATTTAAAAAACCTAAATTTTTCAAAAAGGTTTCGCAAAAAGAATTAGCAATATTCTCTCGGCAGTTAAGCGTTATGTTAGAATCCAGGGTCCCGGTGATTCATAGTCTTTTGATTTTAGCGTCGCAGACTCCCCGACCAGAATTTAGAGAAAAGATTCTAAAAATTTCCGAGTCAGTAGAGGAAGGAAAAGCGCTTTCCGAATCCTTTTCTTATTACCCTGAAATTTTTAACATTTTCTATACTAACTTACTTAAATCTGGTGAGGCGTCCGGGAAAATTTCTCAATCTCTCTCTTATCTTAGCGAACACTTGGAGAGAGAATATAATATTATGGCCAGAGTCAAGAATGCGATGATCTATCCAATTTTGGTTTTATTTGTTCTTGCCACAGTAATTGTGATTATAATAGTGGGGGTGGTCCCCGGCTTTACAGAAGTTTTAAAGGAAGCAGGAGGAGACATTCCTTTTATGACTAAAGTGATGTTGGGTTTTTATCAATTCTTGAGGCACTTTGGCTGGATTTTAATTACTGCTTTCTTGGGTTTGATTGCTTTTATTGTTTACTATTTAAGAACCAAAAAGGGAAAGAAAATTTATGATAAATTTTCTTTAGGGATACCGCTTGTCGGCGGATTCCTGCAAAAAGTGTTTTTGACCCGTTTTTCCGAAAATCTTTCAACCTTAATTGGAGCTGGCTTATCCATCACCAGCGCCCTGGCGATTGTCAAAGAGATAATAGGAAATAATGTTTATAAAAAAATCATTGCCGATGTGGAGAAAGGAGTAACAGAGGGAGAAAAAATAAGCACTATTTTAATAAAATATCCAGACACTATCCCCCCTTTTGTGACCCAGATGATTAGGGTGGGGGAAAGCACAGGCAAATTAGATAAAACCCTGATGGAAATTGTAAATTTTTACCAGAAGGAAATAGAAAGAGGTGTAGATACTTTTATGAGTCTTATTGAGCCAATCCTGATAATCTTTTTGGGTATAGTGGTGGCGATATTAGCATTTTCGGTTTATATGCCCCTGTACAAAATGCTCCAGACTATCTAGAATGGGTATTTATTTGACATATTTTCCAATAACATAATATAATTGAATAAAGATTAAATATTTAAAAAGGTCGGCCTTTAAAAATTAAATCAAAAAACTTAACCATGAAAATTCTTGGTAAAAAGTCAAAAGGTTTCACCTTAATTGAACTTTTAGTGGTAATAGCCATTATCGGAATTTTGGCGGCAATAGTTTTAATCAACGTTAGGTCCGCTAGAAATAAAGCAAAAGATGCTGCTATTAAGGGAAATCTATCAGCATTGCCGGCAGCAGCAGAAATTTATTATGACGATAACGCCAGCGTTTATACCGGTTTTTGCGCCAGCGAAGATGGAGCCAGAGTTATAGCCGCAGTAACCGCCCAGGTAAAAACTGGCGGAGCTGTCAACTGTACCGATGCGGACGCAGCATGGGCCGCTTGCGCAGGGTTATGGAATCCCGGAACGGGAATGACCGCTTGGTGTGTTGATAGCAAAGGGAACGCTGAAGAGACATCTTCATGCGACAACGTGAACACCGACTGCGATTTTTTATAAAGTGTAGATAAAATTATTTCGTAAAAACAAACTCCGTATTTTAAAATACGGAGTTTGTTTTATTTGGAATTTTGCTTTAGGTTGCAGGTATTGTAAAATAAAAGAATATAAACCGAGCACATAACAATTTATATGCTTCGGTAAAATTCAAAATTGATGGGTTTAATAATATTTATAATCGGACTTTTTGTTGGAAGTTTTTTAAACTGTATTATTTACCGGCTTCCTTATAATGAATCCTTTTTAAGGGGCCGGTCTTATTGTCCAAAATGCAAGCACAAATTGGCTTTTTACGATTTAGTTCCTCTTTTTAGCTTTTTGATACTAAAAGGAAAATGCCGGTACTGCAAAGAAAAAATTTCTATTCAATATCCATTAATAGAATTGACTACAGGAATAATATTTTTTTCGCTTTTTAAGTTTTATTTCTCATTTTCAAATCCATATAATCTCTTAAACCTTTTCTTTTTATCCATCTTTTCTTGTTTTCTTATTATTATTTTCGCTTACGATTCAAAACACTATATTATTCCCGACAAAATTACATATCCCGCGATTGTAATTGCATTATTCTATAATTTATTCTTAGACGCCACGAGCCAAAATTTAAAGCTCGTGCAACTAAATAATTCTGTTGACGGAATCATTGCGGCGGCCATATCCAGCTTATTCTTGTTAAGCTTGTTTTTGTTTTCGCGGGGGCGATGGCTGGGTTTCGGCGATGTAAAATTAGCAATCTTTATGGGCCTTTTTCTGGGATTTCCGGAAATTCTAGTAGCCCTATTTTTAGCTTATTTTATCGGTGCTATAATAGGAGTAGGATTAATTATTTTAAAGAAAAAAGGCTTAAAAAGCGAAATACCATTTGGACCATTTTTAGTTACAGGGACATTTCTAGCCCTATTCTTTGGAAGCAATCTGGTTAATTGGTACCTTGGTTTTCTTAAGTAATTTGGTTATCAATATTATCTATGACGCATTCCCAACGTTTATTGAAAGACGGTTTCACCCTTATTGAGGTTTTGGTTGTCACTTCGATTATTGCCATATTCACAACCATCATTGCTGTTTCTATCCCAAAACAAAGGCAACAGGTAACCCTTCAGAAGGCGGCTCATAAATTAAGCCAGGATTTAAAAGAAGTCCAAGTGAAAGCAACGGCAACCGAACAGATTATCTGCGAGGGCGGCGGGGTGGCAAAGGGTTTTGGCATGGATTTCAATCAAAATTATTACGACGAAAAAGGTTATTTTTACATCAGATTTCCAGATTGCGACAATTCCCATGATTATACGCCGGGAGATGTAGATATATCTCAACCCGGCAAAGAAAGGGTATATAAAAATATATACCTTGAAAAGGAATTGATATACTGTCGGTTGGTCCCAGATCCTTTTAGTGTTGTTTTTACGCCGCCGAGTCCGACAGTAACAATAGATGGTTCGTTTGAGGGCCGGGTGATAATTTGTTTAAAAGGTGACAACACAAAAACAAAAACCGTTAAAATAAATACCAGCGGTTTGATAGAAATAGAGTGAATTTAGTCAATTTAATGTTTTCAACAATTTCTAAAAATAAAGGATTCAGTTTTATTGAAATGATAATTGCGATTTTTATTTTAATTGTCGGGATTATTGGTGTATCCTCGGCTGTTTTTAAAATTGTTTTTTATGCCCCCTTTATTCCATCTCGCTTAATCGCGGTTTACTTGGCGCAAGAAGGAATTGAAATAATAAGAAATATTAGGGACACAAACTGGTTAGAGGAAGAAGATTGGGATACTGGACTTACTTTCTGCTCTGTCGGCTGTGAGGCCGATTATAAATCGGGAACAGCCGAAGAAGAAACTCCCCTAAGATCATACACCGGTAGTTATTTGAATGTTGATGATAATAATTTTTACAGCTATTCTGCTGGCGTCTCCACCAAATATAAAAGGCAAATCTACATCACAAAATTAGAAGACGACAAAGCGCAGGTTACCGTTTATATAAACTGGGAGGAAAAAGGAAAGTCATTTTTATTTGAAGCCGAAGAATATTTATACAACTGGTACTAATTTCTATTTATGAAAAAAGGTTTTACTTTAGTTGAGGTTCTGGTAAGTGTTGCCATATTTTCAATCATCATTTCTGTCATCACCGGTATTTTTGTTTATATTGTCCGCACCCAGAGAAACACCTTTGCCAAACAAGAGCTTTTAAACCAAACAAGCTACGTTTTAGAGTATATGAGCAGGGCATTAAGAATGGCGAAGAAAGACACTAATGCTATTTGTATCTCAGCCGGTTTAAACTATGAAAACCCCGGCGGAGATGTTTCTAGGGTAAAATTTATCAACGAGACGGAAAACGATGCCTGCCAGGAATTTTTATTTGACGAAGGCGATAAGCAAATAAAAGAAATAAAAAATGGAGGTCTTTCCGTTCCGATTACTTCTGAAAAACTTCAGATCAACCAACTTAAATTCAAGCTTTCCGGAGAATCCGAAAACGACACCTTTCAACCCCGAGTGACAATTTTTTTAGAAGTTCAAGTGAAAGGAGCTGGAAATCAGCCAAAAATGCAGATACAAACATCAATTTCTCAAAGAAACATAGATGAAAAAACATTTTAAAAATTCGCAAAAGGGCATTTCCATTTATCTTACGATTGTTATCACAGCAACCATTCTTTCAATTGTTATAGGAATAAGTTTAATTCTGACCAGCGAAATAAAAATTGCCAGGGAAATAGGAAATTCGGTTGTGTCTATTTATGCGGCAGATAGCGGGATTGAAAATGCCCTATATATAGACCGAAAATCAATTCCGATGGAAGGGACTAGAGGGTTTTGTATGCTTTGCCACTATCCAAGCGTTTGCCCGAATTGCCAAGGAATTCAGTGTGCGGAGTTGGTTGAGGGTGGCTGCGACTTAGTTAGTTGCATAGATTGCGATATAAGTTTTTATTCGATCTTTGGCGATAAAAGATACGACGTAAACGCCTCAATTAAGACGACGGTACAAGGGGCTCCCGGCAATATTTCGGCAACTGTAATTAAGTCTTTCGGAAACTATACAAAAACAGCAAGCTCTTTCTCTAGAGCAATTGAAGTTTCTTTTGGAAAAGAATGGATACCGCCTTCAGAAGGCCCCTCCATTTATAATACCTCGGCGGTTCCCCGTTCCACGCCTCTTGGTGTAGAAATTACTATTTTAGCGGATATCTCCGACGCCGATGGGGTAGATCCAGCGAGTGTTATTGCCGAAATCCAAAACCCGGATGAAAACACCATTGATAACATTCCTATGGTCCTCTATAGCGGTAACGAATTTCAGGGTACTTATATCGGAATCTGGACAGGGCCCGAAGGAGTTTATTATGCAGACATTACGGCTTGTGATACCTTAGCAAATTGCACCGAGAGAGAAAACGTATAAAATTTATGGTAAAATAAAATAAGGTTGTGAAAAAATATCTTTTATATATTTTATTATCTTTTCTCGTCGCCGGACCTGTTTTTTCTCAAGGGCCGAGTTTTGAAATTGCGCCCTATCCGGAGCCGGATATAACGAATATAAATATTTCCCAAATAGGCGAGATGGTAAGAATTACTGCTGTGGCCACCGATGTTTCTGGAATCCATACTGTGGTGGCAATAATAAGAGATTCGCAGAAAAAAGAATTAGAGAGGGTGGTATTATATGACGACGGAGCTCATGAAGATGGCGGAACGGGCGATAATCTATACGGCGGGATACTTTCAACCGCCGGCTATTCCGACGGTATTTATACTGTAGATATTTTTGCTGTAGATAAAATAGGTTTCCGGCGGGATTTAACTGACGTCGGTAGTTTTACAATTGGCGGAGACAGGCCACCAAATTGTTTAATTAACGTTCCCCATTTTGCCTACGAGGGTGAAATAATCTCTATTAGCGTGGGTGCGTCTTCCGATGACAGAGGAATCGTCAAAGTCCGCTTCGCCAGCGACGATTCCCAGGACGGGTTTTTAACCAGAATGTGGACAGATTGGTTTGATTGGGATGTGTCTTTAGGCGACTGGGACGCTACATCTAAAACCAAGTCTTGGATTTTCCCTTTTGAAGGACCCCAAGAGGTTTGGGTAGAGTTGATGGATAACAACGACCAAAGCTCTTATTGTTATGACAATATCATAATCAGGACATCCGCTATTAACTGCGACATAACCCCAGAAGGATATATCGTTTGTGTAGATATAACAGCTTTAGGAGATGCTACTAAAATTGATCCCTTTACCGCTCCCGCCTCGGCCGTCGCGGGAAGCCAAATTCCTCTCTCCGCCACCTTAAAGTATGAAAACGGAACTCCAATAGCCAATGAAACAATATTTTTTACCGATACTACTGCTGGAGGAACAGTTGGAGATTCGTCAATAGTAGGAAGCTGGCCCTTAAATGAAGGCGAAGGATGTCAGGCCAACGATCAAAGTGTAAACGCTAACCACGGAACTCTAAAACCAAGTTGTCCATCTAATGCGCCCACCTGGGTTGATGGAAAGTTTAATAAAGCTTTGAGTTTTGACGGGTCGGACGATTATATTGAAGTACCCAATAATTTTTCTCTTAATCCGTCTAGTGAAATTACTATTACAGCTTGGGTTAAACTTAATGTTGCTAAAGCTAACTGGGCTCCAATATCTCACAAAGGAGATAGTCCAAGAGCTTGGTGGTTTGGTTTTTACCCGGGGTCAACCACAAGAATACACTGGAGTAACGAAAGTTTAACTACTTGGTCATTAGATTTTGATATACCATCGGCTTTAAATACATGGAGAATGATAACAGTAACTTATAAAAACGGGGTTGGACGAAAAGGATATGTTGGTGACACTTTAGTGGCATCGGATACGGCCTCCGGAATTTTACCAGCCAGTACGGCTAGTGTGGTTTTTGCACGAAGACCCGGGAGTTGGGACCCTCTCAACGGTTTTCTTGACGAAGTTCGTATCTACAACCGAGCCCTAACTCAAACAGAAATTTCAGATTTGTATAACTATGGTGGTACAACTTACAGCGCCATCACCAACTCCTCGGGGGTAGCAACTATTAACTACTCAATTCCTCTTGGGACAATAATAGGGGACCACGTCTTAAAAGCAAGCTATATGGGTAATCCACAAAAGTCCCTCTTGCCTTCTGATAAAACAGCCACAATAAATGTAACTCAAATTTCCACTCAAATTGATCCCTTCACCGTTCCTTCCTCCGCCACCGCAGGAAGCCAGGTTTCCCTCTCCGCTACCTTAAAGTATGACTCGGGTACGCCTATCTCTGGAGAAACCATCTCCTTCCGAGATGAAACCGACAACATCACCATTGGCTCCGCCACCACCAACTCCTCAGGAGTAGCAACGATAAACTACCAAGTTTCTTTTGGTGCTTCCATTGGAACCCACACCTTAAAAGCAAATTATCTGGGTAGTTTTCCAAAATCCACACTGCCCTCTGAAAAAACAGCGACAGTAGATATTAGCGGTGACGCCACCCAAATTAACCCCTTCACCGTTCCTTCTGAAACCCAAGCCGGCACCACCGTGTCTCTTTCTGCCACCCTCAAATATGATGAATCAGGATTGCCCATTATTGGAGAGACCGTTTCCTTCCGAGACGAAACCGACAATATTACTATTGGCTCCGCCACCACCAATGCCTCGGGAGCGGCGACAATCAACTATTCAATACCTCTTACTGCAACTATCGGCAGTCACACATTAAAAGTTTCTTATTTAGGTAATGTCCAACAAGATCTCTTACCCTCTGAAAAGACTGCGGCAATGAATGTCACTAAGATTCCCACCCAAATTGATCCCTTCACCGCTCCTTCCTCCGCCACCGCAGGAAGTTCAGTCTCTCTCTCCGCCACCTTAAAGTATGAATCAGGTACGCCCATCTCCGGCGAGACCATCTCTTTCAGGGACGAGACCTCCGGTACCAATATTGGCTCCGCTGTCACCAATGCTTCCGGAATAGCCACCATCAACTACAAAATCTCCCTGGGCGCCACCGTAGGCAACCACACCTTAAAAGCTTCCTACGCAGGCAACACCCAGAAAGCTACTTTAGCGTCGGAAAAGACAGCCACGATGAACGTAACTAGTATAGGGGATTGTAATACTTATAATGGTTCTACTCTCTGTGTAGATATTTCTGCTTCACTCGGCGGTAACACTGAGATTAATCCCTTCACCGCTCCGGCCTCCGCAACTGCAGGGAGCCAGGTTTCCCTTTCTGCCACCCTCAAGTATGAATCAGGTACGCCCATCTCCGGCGAGACCATCTCTTTCAGGGACGAGACCGACAATGTTGCTATCGGCTCCGCTATTACTAATACTTCGGGTGTAGCTACGATAAATTATACGATAGGGCTTGGTGCTATTGTAGGCAGCCACACTTTAAAAGCGAGCTATGCGGGCAACGCCCAGAAATCCACCTTAGCTTCAGATAAGACGACGACGATGATCGTGACTAGTTTTGGAAACTGCGTAAAGACTAATAATTATACAATCTGTGTGGAAATCTCTACTAAAGGAAACCCCACCAAAATAGATCCCTTCACTGCTCCAGCCCAGGCCACGGTAAACAGTACTGTCTCCCTTTCCGCCACCCTCAAATATGAATCCTCTGGTAATCCCATCTCCGGCGAAACCATCTCTTTCAGGGACGAGACCTCCGGTACCAATATTGGCTCCGCTGTCACCAATGCTTCCGGGGTGGCGACAATCAACTATTCAATACCGCTTACAACATCAATAGGGAATCACAACTTAAAAGCCTCTTATCTGGGCGATGTGCAGAAAGATCTTTTACCATCCGAAAAAACTGCCACAATAAATATTACCGAGATTCCCACCCAGATTGATCCCTTCACCGCTCCCGCCTCCGCCACCGCAGGAAGTGAAGTCTCCCTCTCCGCCACCTTAAAGTATGAATCCGGAACACCCATCGCTGAAGAAACCATCTCCTTTAAGGACGAAACCGACAATGTGGCTATCGGTTCCGCTATCACTAACTCTTCGGGAGTCGCCCAAATCAATTATTCAATACCGCTTACAGCGTCAATAGGGAATCACAACTTAAAAGCCTCTTATCTGGGCGATGTGCAGAAAGATCTTTTACCATCCGAAAAAACTGCCACAATAAATATTACCGAGATTTCCACGACGGTTGACGAGACCCATATTACCCCGCTTGAGCCCGCCACAGACGACACTTTAATTTGTAACTTTACGATTTATGACCCGGATGAAGGAGATGTTTTAACAGCTGATGTTACCTGGGAGAAAAGCGTGGACGGAGGAGAAAGTTGGATTTACTGGATAGAAGATGATGAAACCGATATTCCCGTAGAAAATGGAATGCCCGCCTCAACCTCATTTCAGGGTAATATTGAATCTGAAAAACTGTCTTTAAATGAGCAATGGAAATGCATCGTTACGGGTAAAGATAACTATGGAAATACAGATACCAAAAAATCGGATGCGGTTAGTATTAGAGTATACGCCTGGTCAGAAAATGGAGGATGGTTGAATTTTGGCTCCGCTGACGGTAATGTTGGGATTGCTGACACGGAGTTAACAGGTTACGTCTGGGGAGAAAACATCGGTTGGATTTCCCTGAATTGCTCAAACACCAATACTTGCGGTGATAATAATTACAAGGTCGCCAATGACGGAGAAGGAAATCTATCCGGTTACGCCTGGTCAGAAAACGGAGGATGGCTCAACTTCAATCCAACCCATAGCCAAGTAGCCATTGATTCTAAAGGCAACTTTTCTGGATATGCCTGGGGAGAGAATATTGGTTGGATTTCTCTTACTTTTTAGCATTACCGGAGAAGAAATTACCACCCAGATAGCTTCTTTAAACTCAATTAATTCTACAAATTGGGATATGATTAGCGGAGATATAGTGATTAAATAATGATTATAGAGGAAATCTTTGGGACGACCCAATAATTTTTTATGCAAGGTATATCAAGGTATGTTGAGATTGCTTATAAATAGTAATATTAAAAATAAAAAAGGTCGATTTATTAATTTAATAATTTCTGATAAAATACTTTATATATATGCCAACAACAAAAATCATTTTATTGATAGCTTTAATAATTCTGGTAGCGGTGGTTGGCGTTTATGCCTATTTACAAGGAACAAGAATAATCGGTCCTTCAGACGAGGAACGG
>CAZDIG010000002.1:11285-25126 GCA_964505465.1 uncultured Candidatus Saccharibacteria bacterium | reverse complement strand
CCATATTTTTACTTGCGTTTGGTGGTCATAGCCAAAAGCCAATAATAATTTGTTGTTTTTTGGCTATGACTACTTTAGTCAAGCCCTTTAACCTCGGGCAGAGGTAATTCTTCCGGCTATAAGCTGGAGAAAGGAAGTGTATCATGAAGTACAATGATTGGACTCTCGGACAGGTTGAGGCGGTGTTTAACAAACTGGGTGGCGATGACGGTGTTCGTCGTTTCTTGTCGGGCGAGTTGGTGGTCAAACCCGTTGACCGTAATTGGTCGACTTGGAAGACCATCAGGCTCGGCACGAACGGTCTCAAGACCGCCGACGACTTCCGTAAGTTCCTCAAGGACAACGGATTCAGCATCGGCGACTACGCCAACGACATTCTCGGCAAGCCCACTTTCACGGCGGCCGCCGAGGAGATTGAACTGGATCTGGTCGTCGCCAGCGTCGCTGAGCTCGGCTTCAAGAACGGAGCCACTCGTGAACAGATCTACGCCCGAGCCAAGGAGCTCGGTCTGGATCTCTGCCCCGCTGAGGTTGGTCCTCAACTGCGTCTGCAGTACAAGGATCAGCCCAACGGCGAATGGCTTATCGTTGCCATGGAGCCGATTGCCGGCTCGGTTGGCGGCCTCGAGCTGTTCAGCGTGGGGCGGTTTGATTCCGGCCTGTGGCTTGGCGGCTGCGGTGGCAGGCCTGGCTTCGTCTGGCATTCCGGCGATCGCTTCGTGTTCTCCCGTCGCAAGTAATCTTCAAGTTCCTTGGGGACTTGGAAACTTGGTTCTTCATTAGACCTTGGTTTCTTGAACCCTTGGCGACAAAACCCCTCCGAGCACCTAAAAAATGCAAAGGGGGGTTCTTTTTTTCTTTCAATATGATAAAATTAAAATCGGATAGTAGGCTAATATGTCTGCGGTCAAGGCTTCAGACGGCCGAATTCTATATTTCAGGATAATGCAGATTTCCAGCGGTTACGGCTTCTGGGAGAGTCATTCCTGATTTTTGAAAAATGAAGATTACTTGGTATAAAGCGTTAGAGTATTTTAGATACCGAATTAGATACAGCCCCGAGATCGTTTTATAACTTCGAAGGGCAGTGGCATGGGTGACGCTTTATGCATTACCGACTCGGATGGCAACCTCAAGCTGTTCAACGTGAAGCGGAATGATTCCGACCTGTGGCTTAACAGCTACTATGACAAGCCTGACAACGTCTGGAATTCCGACAATCGCTTCGTGTTCTCCCGTCGCAACTCTCTTCGTTTTTTCCACCCTTTTGGGTGGTTTTTACTTTAATGATTTAATCCATCCTCCCAGCATTTTTCCTATTTCATTTATTTTTTCAGAAAGTAAGATGTATTTTTTATTACCCAATGATTTTATTTCCCATGAAATTTGCAAGAAAAATTTAAGTAAATCTAACTTAACAGAAGCAATCTTAAGAAAAATTAGTTTTTCTGTTTTGTCTGAACTACTTGCTTTTATTATTTCTTCAATTACTCCTAAAAATAAAGAATCAACTTTTGAACCAAGAGTATATCTTGAATCCTTTGCAAAGTTAGGCAGATATTCGTGCCACAATTTGTAAACCTGAGTTAGCTTTTGAATTATACTTAAGCTAAAATGGCCAGGGGGGGGCTTAGAGGAATAATTATTTTGACTATGAAAATTCAATTGAGCCATAATTTTGAAAATATAATTAGTATTGATAATCTGCTTTTAGCCTGGCAGGAATTTATCAAGGGAAAGAAGAATAAAAAAGATGTTCAGCTCTTTTCATTTTATTTGATGGATAATATTTTATCATTGTGCAGAGACTTAGAAAATCACACATACCAACATGGCGGTTATCAATGTTTCAAAATAAGCGACCCAAAACCAAGAATAATCCATAAGGCCAGCGTCCGCGACCGGCTGTTGCATCACGCTGTTTATCGTATATTATATCCTTTTTTTGATAAAATATTTATTTCCGATTCTTTTTCCTGCAGGAACAGTAAAGGAACGCATAAAGCAATAAATAGATTTAGAAAATTTACACATATCATTTCAAAAAACAATACAAAAACTTGTTGGATTTTAAAATGCGACATTAAAAAGTTTTTTGATAGTATTGACCAAAATATTTTAATAAATATTTTAGAGCAACACATACCAAATAAAGACATTGTAAATCTTTTAAAAGAAATAATTTTTGGTTTTTATTCCACAGAACAAAAAATTGGCTTACCATTAGGCAACTTAACTTCTCAGCTTTTTGCTAATGTATATATGAACGAATTTGATCAGTTTATAAAACACAAATTAAAGATAAAATATTATATCAGATATGCGGACGACTTTGTTATTCTGTCAGAAAATAGTAGTTATTTAGAGGATATGATTCCAATTATACAAGGTTTTTTACAAAATGAATTAAAACTTGAAATTCATCCTAATAAAATTTTTATTAAAACATTTTCTTCCGGCGTTGATTTCCTTGGGTGGGCTAATTTTTCAGATCATAGAATTTTAAGAAATACAACAAAGAACAGAATTTTGAAGAAAATAAGTGATACTTATAACCCAAAAACATTAGCTTCTTATTTTGGTCTTTTGAGCCATGGCAATACAAGTAAAATTAAAAATAAGATTATAAAATTGTATATTAGAAATCACAAATAAAACCGAGAATGATTCTCGGCGTCAATTTACTTCAGCGTAAGTGTTTTTTCTTACATCATTCCTTGGAGGGAGGTGGGTAGTTACAAATAAGCTAAAACTATTGGTTGTATTGTGGATACAATCCATTCGTTATTGGTGAATTCTTGTGTTCCCATCCAGGCGATTTCATTAATTACCATATTTAAGGAATCAGCCGCTTTTACTAAAAAGGGTATTTGTAAAAACAAAAAAAGACCCATAATTAGAAAAGAAAAACTTCTTTTTTTAGAGCTTTTTGTTTTTGTCGGCATTAAATTAACGACTTTTGAGAACTAGAGATGTTTATTTTTAAATGCTGGTAGGCGAGTTTAGTGGCCATCCTTCCTCTCGGGCTTCTTTCAATGAAACCCAACTGCATTAGATAGGGCTCGTAAATATCCAAAACAGCGTCTTCTTCCTCTTGGGCGGCGGCCGCTAAAGTTTGGATTCCCACGGGTCCGCCGTTAAATTTCTTGATTATAGTTTCTAAAATCCTGCGGTCGGCCGGTTCCAGACCCATATTATCAATTTCTAAAAAGTCTAACGCTTTTTTTGCCGTTTCTCGCGTGACAAGTCCGTCTCCTTCTACTTGAGAAAAATCCCTCACCCTCTTTAAAAGGCGATTCGCCACTCTAGGGGTAAAACGAGACCGTTCGGCGATGATATTTGTCGCTTCCTGGTCAACCTTCACCCCGAGGATTTTTGCCGATCTCTGGATAATCTTTTCAATATCAGAGAGATTATAAAAATTAAGCTGAAATGTTGCCCCAAATCGGTTTCTTAGTGGGGAAGAAATCAGGGCGATTCTGGTCGTTGCTCCGATTAGAGTAAAATGGGGCAGTTCTAATTCCATGGTTCTTGCCAGAGGGCCTCTGCCCAACACTATATTCAGTTTAAATTCTTCCATTGCCGAGTATAAATATTCTTCAATAATTTTGTTCATCCGATGGCACTCGTCAATAAACAAAACTTCGTTTTCCGTTAAATTAGATAAAATCGCCGCCAGATCTCCGGCTTTTTCAATAGCCGGCCCCGATGTTATTCTTAAACCGCTTTCCATTTCTTTTGCAATAAGATGAGCTAAGGTCGTTTTTCCAAGTCCGGTGTTCCCATACAAAAGAATATGGTCGGGGGTTTGCCTTCTTTTCTTCGCGGCCGTAATCATTATTTTGATGTTCTTCTTAATATTGTCTTGACCGACATATTCTTCCCAGAGGGTTGGCCGTAAAGTGGAGTCCAGAATTTCATCCTCATTATTTCCTATTATAGAAGCTCTTGACATAATCTTTTTTAATTGATATAATATAAGGTGTTAAAAATAACCCCGGAGCTGGAGGTTCCCTCATAGGACTTATCTCAGCTTTGGATAATCTGGTTCCGACTAGGTTATTCCTCAGATAAACCCTAACTTATAGCCCAGCTATAAGAATGTTACCTCCAGCTCCGGGGTTATTTTTTTAATTCAAGACTATATTTTCTACCTTAGCGAATCCAGGTTCTGACGAACAAAGTGAGTCAGGTTCTTATACCTATTCTGATTCAACCATCCTTTTTACCTCTTCAAGGGTTGTCTTTCCTAGAACAACATCAATCAAACCCGACTGGTACATAGTTACCATTCCTTTTTTTATCGCCATATCCTTCAGTCCGGAGACGGGCGGGTTGGTTAAGATGTATTTTTCCATTTCGTTATCAATCAGAAATGTCTCAAAAACACCTATTCTCCCTTTATAGCCGGTGAAATTACAAGATTCGCAACCCTTTGCAGTCGGGACCTTTAAATCTTTCGTTAAAAGAGGAATTTCAATATCTTTCGGCAGATTCTTCAATTTTTCTTTCAATTCTTCTAATTCCGAAGGCGAAACTCTTTTAAACCCCGCGCATTTTGAACACACCTTTCTTATTAATCTTTGGGCAATCGCCATATTCAAAGCCGGCGCGATTGAAGCGGGGTCGGTCCCCAGGTCGACAAGGCGAGGAATAGTTCCCGCGGCGTCATTCGTATGCAATGTGCTTAGCACCAAATGGCCGGTTAAAGCCGCTTGAAGGGCGATTTTGGCTGTCTCTAAATCTCGGATTTCTCCGACCAAGATTGTGTCCGGATCCTGCCTGACGATTGACCTAAGGCCGTCGCTGAAATCATATCCCTTCTCCGGCGCCACTTGGGTCTGTGAAACCCCTTCCAAGTGATACTCAATAGGGTCTTCAATCGTGATGATTTTAATCTCCGGGTTTTGGATTTTTTTCAAAAATGCGTAAAGGGTAGTTGTCTTGCCAGAACCCGTGGGCCCCGTTACGATAATCATTCCGTTGACTCTCTTAATCTCTTTCTTAAAGATTTCTAATAAATCCTTTCGTAATCCTAAATCTTCTAAACCGATTAAGCTTTTTGGATTTAAAATTCTCATTACCACAGATTCTCCGTATTCGGCGGGGATAGTTGAGGTTCTAATTTCAATCGGTGTTTTTTCCGCTTCAATAGAAAACCTGCCGTCTTGGGGGCGGTCGGCGATATTTAACTTTAATTTAGACAGAAGTTTTATTCTAGAGAGAATTCCCCGATATACTTTTGGTTCAAAAAATATAATATTATGCAAGATTCCGTCCATTCTTATTCTTAGTCTCGTTTGTTCTTCCTGGGCCTCTAAATGGATATCAGACGCCTCAAGTTTCATACTCCCCGACAGAACAACATCAAAAAGATCGGTAATATTTTGGGATAAAAACGCCTCTATTTTTTTCTTGAAATCTCCGATGTTTTTTACATCTTTCGTTACCTCTTCAAAGACAGCCGGCGAAATTGTTACCGAGCCTAGTAATTTTTGGCGTATTCCGTTTGTCATTTTAAAATCTCAAAAATTTTATTCTTAATAAAATTAAGGTCAGGACCGCTTGAGGGAAGAAAACCTGGCTTATGAAGATATTGGATTGTCTCTTGATAAGAGGCCCCCTTTTTTATTAAAAAGGCGGCGGTCTCAAAGGTTTCAGAAGATGTTTTAATATTCAAAAAACTTTCCGAGAAAATTATCAATCCAGTTAAAAGACAATTTGCGATATTCTTGTCAAACAGATTTTCGTCAATTGACTTTATGAGATTAAAGACTAGCTCCGATAGAGAACCGCTTTTTATTATGTTAACTTTACCGAACTGTTTATTTCCCGCTCGGTTGTCAATATTTAATATCGTAACGTCGTCCAAGAATTTTTTGTCCTCGTGACAGAGTCCGCTGACATCTTTTAATTCTCCAAATCCGATAGTTATTAAAAGATCGGGTTTGCAACTAAAGAAACTAAAAGAAATATCATTCTTTTTAATATTCCCTTTGTCCAAAGTCAGATATATTTTTAACTCGTTTTCCGTCTTGTCGTAACGAACTTGGGAAATCTCTGAAGTTTTAGCCGGAACCGAAATTACGAAATCTTTCGGGTAGGAAAGAAAATTTAATGAGGGTATTAAAAAGTGCAACTTTTCTGGGATTTCCTCAACAACCAGATTTACATTTTTGTTTAATTTCTTTAAAGTATAAAAAAGAGCCAGAGAATTTGATATGTTTTCGTTTTGGTTATCCGTTCCGGGTAAAATATAGACATTCTTTGCCCCCTCAATAAGTTTTTTGGCCTCTTTCAATGAATCCATAGAGTTTTTGATTAATTCAAATTACACTATTTTTAAAAGCAAGTCAATTTATGGTTAAAAACCAAAAATATTTAAGTGTTCAGTCAACCCAAACAAGGAAGGTCGGAGAAAAATTAGCTGAAGAAGTTATTAAAACCCCCAAAAAAGATAAAGCGATTGTCATCGGATTGAAGGGCGATTTAGGAGGAGGGAAAACTACGTTTTTACAGGGTTTTGCAAAAGGGTTGGGAATTAAAGAAAGGGTATTAAGCCCAACCTTTGTTCTATTAAGAAGGTACCGAATCCCAAAAACCAAATCATCGGCGAATTCTAAAATCCAAACCTTAAAATTTAAAAACTTTTACCACATTGATTGTTATAGATTAGAAAAACTAGAAGAAATTCTAGATTTAGATTTTAAAAAAGTAGCTTCCAACCCTCAAAATATTCTAGCAATTGAGTGGTCGGATAAAATTGAAAAAATTTTACCCCCCGGCACAATCCGTATTAACCTTGAGTTTATTAGCAAAAATAAAAGAAAAATAACAATCAATATTTAAAATTAACTTACTCGGTGGTATAATTAGGAATGAGGGAAGAATAGGAAACGCATTTCATATTCTGACCGAATGAGTAATTATGCAGCATAGCTGCAATAATAGAAAAATATGTCAGATGAAAAACGATTGATTATCATTGACTCCAACGCCCTTTTACATCGTTCTTTTCACGCTTTGCCGCCTTTGACAACTAAAAAAGGCGAGCAAACCGGCGCCGTTTACGGTTTTCTTTTAACCTTGTTTAAGGCGATTAAAGATTTAAAACCAGACTATATCGCCGCTTGTTTTGACACGCCCGCTCCGACTTTCCGCCACCAAAAATTCAAAGATTATAAAGCTCAACGACCCAAAACCCCAGAAGAACTTTCTCAACAAATTCCAAAGATAAAAAAAATTTTAGAAAGATTTGAAATTCCTGTTTTTGAAAAAGACGGCTTTGAGGCGGACGACTTAATTTCAACCATTACGGAAAAAGCAAAACAGGGCTCGGAAATTTACATTTTGACCGGAGACTTGGATAATCTTCAGAATGTGGATGAAAATGTTAGAGTATACACATTAGGCCGGGGAATAAAAGAAACGGTAATTTACGACGCGGAAAAAATTTCCTCTCGTTTTGGAATTAGGCCCGACCAAATGGTGGAATTTAAGATTTTAGTTGGAGATTCTTCCGACAACATCCCTGGTATTTTAGGGATAGGGAAAAAGACAGCGGCGGACCTTCTTAAAGAATTTAATAGTTTAGAGAATATTTTTCAAAAGATTAAAGAAGGGGCAGCCGAGATTCCCGCGAGAACAAAAGAAGTTTTGTTAAAAAGCAAGGCGCAAATTTCCCTTTCCCGAGAGTTGGTTGAGACAAGAAAAGATGTGCCGATTGAATTTAAAATTCAAAAATGCCAATTTGGCGGATTTAATAAAGAAAAAGCGGAAGAAATTTTAAAAGAATTTGAATTTAATAGTTTAATCAGGCGCTTGGCGGAATTTAACAGAACTGAGGGAGGCGAAACAACTTCCGAAGAAAAAAGAAAAACAGTTTTAAAATTATTATGAAAAAAACAGCTAAAAAGACCAAAGAAATAATGAAAAGCTCAGAAGAAAAAGAGAAAACATTAGCCATTTTTAATAGTTTTACCGCCGGGTTGATGCTATTAGACGAGAAAAACAGGATAATTCAGACGAATCCGCAACTTGAAAATATGTTTGGCATAAAAAAAGAAGAAATAGAAAGAGAAAACCTTAAAGATCTAAAAGAAAACCCTTTATTCTCTAAAGTAGCGGAACTAGTGCTGGACGAAAAAGGGATAAAAGAAATTAAAAATGTCCAATTTTCTCCTAAGAAGAAACTATTTATTGAGCTAACCTCGACGCCGGTAATAAACAATAGAAAAAAAACAGGTTACCTGTTGATATTCAACGATATTTCCAGGCAAAAACTGGTTGAAGATTTAAAAACCGAATTTATTATGTTAGCCGCCCATCAATTAAGGACACCTCTGGCCGGAATCAGGTGGAATCTAAAAATGCTAATTAACGGCGATTTCGGTCAGTTCACCCCGGAACAAAAGGCGTTTCTTGAGAAGAATTATGAGAATAATGAAAGAATGATTAAATTGGTTAACGACCTCTTGGATTCAACAAAAATTGAAGAGGGTCGTTATCTTTATTACAAAACCCAAGAAGATATTGTGAAAATAACGGAAGAAGTGATTGTCGTTCTTCAAGATGAGATAAAGAAAAGGAGTCTCCAATTGGAATTTAAAAAACCTAAAGGAAAAATACCGAAAATAAAGATAGACAAAGAAAAAATCGGGATTTGTATTCAGAATCTAATGATAAATGCAATCAGATATAACCGGGTCGGAGGGAAAGTAATAGTTTCGGTGGAATATAATAAAAGCAAAAATAAGATTTTAATTTCGGTGGAAGATACGGGAATAGGTATCCCAAAAGAGCAGCAAAAAAGAATATTCACTAAATTTTACAGGTCAACCGCCGCGATGAAGGCGGAAACCGTGGGGTCGGGATTAGGGCTTTATATGACAAAAAACATAATAGAAGCCCATCGGGGCAGAATTTGGTTTGAGTCGGAAGAAGGAAAGGGATCTGTCTTTTATTTTTCTCTGCCGGTAGGAGACTAAAACGGGTTTGCTTTATTCTTAAAATAGGTTAAAATAATATAATAAGTATTTTTAATAAAGAAGCGCTATTTACCTGATTTTAAAAATTATAAAAGGTAAATCGCAAATTAAATCTATGGCAAAAAAAATATTAGTTGTAGAAGATGACGTTTTCCTAAGGGAAATGATAACCAGAAAACTTTTGCTTGAAAAATTTGAGGTGGTGCCGGCCAATGACGGAGAAGAGGGAATAGAAAAAGCAAAAAAGGAAAAGCCGGATTTGGTTTTACTTGATTTAATTTTACCGGGGATCCAGGGTTATGAAGTTTTAAGTAAAATAAAGGAAGATAAGGCCACCGCCAAAGTTCCTGTAATTATTCTTTCCAATTTAGGCCAAAAAGAAGAAGTAGAAAAGGGACTGAAAATGGGAGCAGTGGATTTCTTGATTAAAGCTAATTTCGATCCAGATGAGATTGTCACCAAGATAAAATCGCTTCTTAAATAGGAATAATAAAATGCCAGAACTTCCGGAAGTAGAAACTATTGTTAGGGGGTTGAACAAAAAGGTCCTGAAGAGGACCTTTCTTGATGTTTGGACAGACAACCCCAAAATGATTAAGAGGCCAAAAAGTTTCTCAGACTTTAGAAATCAGATTAGGGGCAAAAAAATCATAAAAGTGTGGCGAAGAGCAAAGAATATTATTTTTGGGCTTTCCGGCGGTTTATCTCTTTTAATTCACCAAAAATTAACCGGTCATCTTTTAATAGGAAAATGGCAATTGACCGGCGATAAATGGCTGCCCAAAGAAAAAGGGTCCCTGGAAGAACCGGTAAATAGATTCATCCATTTAATTTTTCGGCTGGACGACGGCAGGCAATTAGCTCTATCTGACCTAAGAAAATTCGCAAAGGCGGAATTATGGAATACAGAAGATTTAATGAAATCAGAAGAGTTCAAAAATCTTGGTCCGGAACCTTTGGATAAAAATTTTAGTTTTGAAAAATTTAAAGAAGTTTTAAGGGGCAAAACCCCTCGGCGAGCTCAGGGCAAGATAAAACAGGTTTTGATGGATCAAAGCGTAATTTCTGGCATCGGCAATATTTATTCTGATGAAATTCTATGGCGCGCTAAGATTCATCCCCTTAAAGGTATTTTAGGGTTGAAAGAAAAAGAGTTAAAAAAAATTTATCAAGCGACAAGAGAAATTTTAGAGAAAGCTATTCAATTAAGAGGAACAAGTATTTCCGACTACCGCGATATTGAAGGGAAGGAAGGGCTCTACGAAAAGGTTAGAAATGTCTATCAAAGGGAGGGCGAAAAATGCAGCCGTTGCGGTGCGATTATTAAAAGGTTAAAAATAGGCGGCAGGTCCGCTCATTACTGCCCCGTCTGTCAAAAATTATGATAATTTTCCTTTACGGACCAGATTCATATCGGGCGAGAGAAAAATTGAACGAAATAATTAAAGGTTATAAAAAAATCCACAAAAGTGGTTTAAATTTTAAATATTTTGACGCCGAAGAAATAAATTTCCAGGATTTTTCTGATACTTTCAAAATAACCTCAATGTTCGCGGAGACGAAGCTGATAATTCTAAAAAATGTCTTTTCCCGCCCCAAATTCCAGGAGGACTTTCTAAAAGAAGTAAAAAATTTAATAAACTCCAAGGACATTATTTTGATTTATGAAGACGGCGAGATTAACGCAAAAAATAAACTTTTCAATTTTTTAAAAAAAGAAACTAAATCCCAAGAATTTAAGCTTTTAGTCGGTCAAGCCCTACGGAATTGGACAAGAAAAGAGTTTGAAAAATATCGCGCAAAAATAGATCAAAAAGCTGAAGAACTGCTTATTGAATATACGGGCAACGACCTTTGGAAAATGAACAATGAAATAGTAAAACTGGCGAATTACAAAAGAGAAGGAACGATTAAAGAGGAGGATGTGAAACTTTTGGTCAGGCCGGAGATTGAAACAGATATTTTTAAAACCATTGACTCAATTGCTCAAAAAAACAAAAATAAAGCCCTGCGATTGATTAAAACCCATATAGAAGACGGCGACTCGCCTTTATACTTGCTTTCAATGATAAATTTTCAGTTTAGAAATCTCCTAGTGGTCAAAGAATTAATTGAGAGCCATAAACCCTATAATGTTATCTTAAAAAAGGCCAACCTTCACCCTTTTGTGGTCAAAAAAAGCTATGCCCAAGCCCAGAAGTTTACCTTAGAGGAATTAAAAAAAATCTACCGGAAGATTTTTCAGGCAGATCTTGATATTAAAACCGGCAGGGTAAAACCGGAACTGGCCTTGGATATTTTAATAGCCGAAATCTAGCTTTATTTTACCCGAGAAATAAGCTTTGTTATTCTAGATTTTATCCTACTGGCGGTGTTTTTTTTAATCACGCCAACTTTTGCGGTTTTATCCAGAGCTTTATATACCTGGGATAAAAGTTTTTTAGCCTCTTCAGTTTTCTTTTCAGAAACTAATTTTTTCACCTCTTTTAAAAGGTTTTTTACCTTCTTTTTATAAACAAGATTTCTCGCCTTTCTTCTAAAACTTTGCCGGAGCGCTTTTTTTGCAGATTTTGTAATAGGCATATTTAATATATATGAATGTATAATAAGCTATTTTAATTTTTTTATCAAGTCGCGGATTTCAGCCGCTCGTTCAAAGTCTAAATTACGGGCGGCTGTTTTCATTTCTTTTTCCAGAAGTTTAACATCGCGAATCTGCCAGAACTCGGAAGCAATACTACTTTTTCCCTGCCTGCCGGCAGGCAGGTTTTTGGCAAACGGCCAATCTCTAATTTCTTTAATAATTGGTTTTGGGGTAATTTTATGCTTTTTATTATAGTCTTCTTGAATCTTCCTTCTTCTTTTAACTTCTTTTATTGCTCTTTTCATTGAGCCGGTAATTTTATCGGCATACAAAATTATATAACCATCAGGATGTCTCGCCGCCCTTCCCATTGTTTGAATTAAGGTGGTTTCCGACCTTAAAAACCCTTCTTTATCGGCGTCTAAGATGGCCACCAGAGCCACTTCCGGTAGGTCTAATCCTTCTCTCAACAGGTTAATTCCAACTAATACATCGTATTCCCCCTTCCTCAAGTTTTTAAGAATATCTGGTCTCTCCAGAGTTTTAATCTCCGAATGTAAATAATGAGTTTTAATTCCTTCCTCCGAGAGATGATCTGAAAGAGCCTCGGCCAATCTCTTAGTCAAGGTTACTACCAAAACCCTGTTTTTGTCTTTAATTTGTTTTCTAATCTCTTTAATCAGGTCTTTCACTTGGTTTCTAGTCGGCCTGATTTCAATTTCGGGCTCCAATAACCCCGTCGGCCTAATTAGCTGCTCAATAATATTTTTTTTAGTGGATTTTTTCTTTTCATATTCATCTGGTGTCGCCGAAACGTAAATAATTTGCTCCGCTCTTTTATTGAACTCTTCAAATATTAATGGCCGATTGTCAATTGCGGAAGGAAGCCGGAAACCGTATTCAATTAAAGTTTTTTTTCTTGCCCTGTCTTGATTTGCCATCACCCGAAGTTGAGGAATGGTTTGATGGGATTCGTCAATAAAGATAAGAAACTTTTTTTGAAAATACTTAAAATAATCCACCAGCGTAAAAGGAGCTTCGCCGGGTTTTCGGAATTCCAGGTGGCGGGAATAATTTTCAATTCCATGGCAATAACCGGTTTCTCTTAACATTTCTAAGTCATAATGCGTTTTCTGTTCCAATCTTTGACCTTCTAATAATTTATTTTGCTTTTTTAGTTTTTTTAGTTGTTCCTGAAGCTCTAATTTTATGTTCCCAATTGCAATTTCTAACTTATCTTGGGGGGTCACCCAAAAATGGGCTGGAAACAGTTTATAGCTTGTAGTTTGCAGGGGGCAGTGGTTAAAGAGAAGAGCAGACGAAAGAGAGATTTTTTCTATCGTATCTGCCGAAAACTCAATCCTAATAATTTCTTTTCCAGTGATTAGGTAGACGTCAATAATATTACCCCGGACCCTAAAAGTTCCTGCTTTCAAATCAACATCATCTCTCTGGTAGCCTAAAGAAGTTAAAATATTTAAAAAGTCTTTCCGTTTGATAATTTTCCCCTTCTTAATTTCAAAAGAAACTTTTTGATAATATTCTGGAGAACCAATGTTATAGATACAAGAAACCGAAGCGACAACAATCACGTCTTTCCTGGTTAGTAAATCCTGAACCGCCGCGTGCCTTAATCTGTCAATTTCCTCGTTGATTTTTGCGTCTTTTTCAATATAGGTGTCGGTTTGGGGAATATAGGCCTCCGGCTGGTAGTAGTCGTAATAAGAGACAAAATAATGGACCCCGCTATCTGGGAAAAATTCCTTAAACTCCTGATAGAGCTGGGCAGCCAAAGTTTTATTATGAGAGATGATAAGGACTGGTTTTCGTGTTTTTTCAATAACCTTAGCCATCGTAAATGTTTTTCCGCTCCCCGTAACGCCTAAAAGCACCTGGTGTCTAACGCCGGCCTTTAAGTTTTTTACCAGTTTTTCAACGGCTTGTGGTTGGTCTCCTGTGGGTTGGAATTTTGAAATTAATCGGAAAGGCATATATAATAAAGTTAGATAAACCATTCGGCAAATATTTCAAAGGACCGAAAAATTCCCCGCCGAGAAATTTTTCTTAGTCCTCGTTCGCTCGTCGCCTCCGGCGACCCCATGGTCGCTCACTGCGGATGTCCTTTTCAAT
Organism: uncultured Candidatus Saccharibacteria bacterium; assembly: GCA_964505465.1. GTDB lineage: Bacteria > Patescibacteriota > Minisyncoccia > Minisyncoccales > Staskawiczbacteraceae > CAZDIG01. The sequence goes on along the minus strand of CAZDIG010000002.1, from coordinate 11,425 downwards.
AATTGCCTCATTTTTCTATGATTTCTTATTTAAAAGGGAAAATCATCTTAAAAAGAGAAAAATTTGTCGTTTTAGACGTAAATGGCGTGGGTTATAAGGTTTTTTTATCCCGTAAATCCATTTCTAAAATACCAGAAATT
>CAZDIG010000002.1:0-11185 GCA_964505465.1 uncultured Candidatus Saccharibacteria bacterium | reverse complement strand
CGTGGGTTATAAGGTTTTTTTATCCCGTAAATCCATTTCTAAAATACCAGAAATTAACCAGAACCTCAAGCTTTTTTGCTTTCTTGACGTTAAGGAAAACAGTTTGAATCTTTACGGTTTTTTAGACGAAAAAGAACTAGAATTTTTTGAAATTTTAAACGATATCAGGGGAATTGGACCTAAAGCAGCGGTTGAAATAGCTTCCGTTGGTCCCTTAGAGAAAATTAAAGAAAGGATCCTATCCCAAGATGAGAGAATATTTGAAGGCATTCCCGGGATTGGAAAGAAAAAAGCGATGGCAATCATTTTGGAGCTTTCCGGGAAAATTAAGGAATTTTCTTCTAAAAAGCCCGGAGTTGACGAGGTGGAAACCGCTCTAATTAATCTTGGCTTTTCCCGCCAAAAAATAAAAGAGGTGTTGAGTATGATCCCGAAAGAAATTTCTGGAACCGAAGAAAAGATAAAAGAGGCGTTGAAGCTTCTCGGCAAATAGAAGAATAAAACACATGCCTTTTTTAATTTTAATCTTAGCAGTCTTTTTCTCAATAATGGGCATCGCCTACGCGGGGGTAATGTTAGTTTACTTAGTCTTTTGTTTGCCGGCTTTAGTCGGCGCTCCCTTTGTCCCAACCCCGTTAAAAGTGGTGCAGAAAATGATAAAATTAGCAGAACCTAAGCCGGGCGAAACTATTTACGACCTTGGTTCCGGCGACGGAAGGATCGTAATTGAAGCGGTAAAAAATGCCAATGTGCGAGCGGTCGGGATTGAAGTCAACCCAATATTAGTTTATTTATCCCGCCGGAAAATAAAAAAGCTCGGTCTTCAGGAGAAAGCAGAGATCCGCTGGGGGAATATTTTTAAAACAGATCTTAGTAGTGCCGATATTATTTTTACTTATCTTCTCCAGCCAACCAATAACTTGTTAGAAAAAAGGCTTCTTTCTAAAACAAAGCCGGGAACCAGAATCGTGTCCCTGTCGTTTGTCTTCCATAAAATTCCGTTTGTGAAATCCGACCCGGAACATCCGAGTATAAGATTGTATCAAACTCCAGGAAGATAACTAAAGATTTCCTAAAATGGCTAATTACAATAAAATCGCCCGTTTTTACGATAGTTTTTTCATTCAGTTTTACTATATTTTAGCGCATGATCGAAGCATCCAATTCATTAAAGATTATTTAAAAAGCAACTCCCAGATTTTAGATATTGCCTGCGGAACGGGAAACTTTCTTTACAAGTTAAAGAAACTGGACAATAGTTTGGAGCTTTTCGGAATAGATGAAAGCGAAAAGATGATAAAGATTGCAGAAAAGAAATTTAAAGATGTAAATTTTAGTCATGGCAGGGCAGAAAATTTACAATTTAAAGATAACTACTTTGATTTCCTGACAATAGTCGACTCTTTTTATTATTTTAAAGAAAAGGGAAAAGTGATATCCGAATGTTACAGGGTTTTGGAACGGTTTGGATATTTATTTATACTTGTTCCGTCAATCGATCATTTTGTATCAAAAAACCTAGTGAGACTATCAAAAATATGTCCGGTTGAGTTTGGAGAAAGAAGAGCAGAACATTTATCTTCTAATGAAATAAAAATTTTAGCAGAAAAAACCGGATTTAAATTGGTAAAAAAAGACTTAAAACTCTGGAATTGGTTAATTCTCTTTCAAAAACAATGATAAAAAACCTTATTAAAAAATTCACTCCAGAATTTTTAATCAGCGGGTATCATTTAAAACTCGCTTTTTTAGGCGCCTTTTTGTATGGTTTTCCTTCTAGAAAACTAAGTGTTGTAGGAATAACAGGAACCAGCGGGAAATCTACGGTTGTTGATTTAACAACCAGAATTTTAGAGGAAACCGGCCATAGGGTGGCTTCTATTTCCTCAATCCGTTTTAAAATCGGAGAAAGGGAATGGGAAAATACTTTAAAAATGACGATGCCGGGCCGTCTGAAGCTCCAGAAATTTTTAAGAGAGGCGGTAAAAGCGGGCTGTAAATGTGCAGTTTTAGAAGTGACCTCGGAAGGAATAAAACAGTATCGCCATAAATTCATTAAATTTAATACAGCGGTTTTTAATAACTTAAGCCCAGAACATATTGAAGCTCACGGCGGATTTGAAAATTATAAGGACTGTAAGGGAAAATTATTTCGGGCAACAAAAAATACTCATATTACTAATTTAGACGATGATAACGCGGAATATTTTTTACAGTTTCCAGCCGCCAAAAAACTCGGCTTCAGCACTAAAAAAGACAGAGAACGGGTCTCAGAGAACGGGTCTCTGTCGGCTAAAATTATAGCAAAAGATATAACAGATGAACTTTCTTGGATAAAATTCAGGGTTGAAAATATTGATTTTAAATTACCTCTTTTAGGAAAATTTAATGTTTATAACGCCTTGGCAGCAATTTGTGTTGGATTATCACAGGGGGTTTCTTTAGAAACCTGTAAAAAGGCGCTGGAAAAAGCGAAGGGGATTCCGGGCAGAATGGAAGAAGTAATTAAAGAGCCTTTTAAAGTGATTGTTGACTATGCTATTACCCCCGTCGCTTTAGAAAAAGTTTATCAGACAGCGACTCGTCAACTTGTTAACCCGTCAACCAATCAATTAATCTGCGTCCTTGGTGCTTGCGGCGGCGGCCGAGACAAATGGAAAAGGCCGGTTTTTGGGGAAATAGCTTCTGAATATTGTGGCGAGATAATTATTACAAATGAAGATCCCTACGATGAAAATCCGATGGATATAATTAATCAAGTGGCTGAAGGAGCCGGTGGAAAAGCGCAAAAGATATTAGATAGGCGAGAAGCAATTAAAACAGCGTTGCAGTTGGCGAAACCCAAAGATGTTGTAATAACTACCGGCAAGGGTTGCGAACCTTGGATGTGCGTTGCCGGCGGCAAAAAAATCCCCTGGGACGACAGAAAAATAGTTAAAGAAGAATTTCAAAAACTTTATGGAAAAGTATCAAATTCTTGAACATAAAGCGGATCTAAAAATTAGAGCTTTTGGGAGAACAAAAGAAGAGCTTTTTTTAAATACGATGTTGGGGATGGCGGAAAGTTTAAAACCAGAAATAAAAAAAGAAACAATTGAAAGAGAAATTAAAATAAAATCACTTGATCTACCTACTTTATTAGTTGATTTTTTAAGCGAAGTTCTATATTTAAACCAAACTAATAAAGAGATCTATTTTGAGGCAGTTTTTAAAAAACTGACTGACAATGAAATTGAAACCGAATTAATTGGTGAAAAAGTTGAAAGATTCGGTGAAGATATTAAAGCTGTTACTTATCACGACTTAGAAGTTAAAAAAAAAGACGATGGAACTTGGGAAGCAATAATACTTTTTGATGTTTAATTTATGGATAAAAAAGATTTCAAAAAAATAAACGACTATTTGTGGGAAATACCAAAAAGTTTTAGGTCGGATATGCGAGTTCCGGCTCGGATTTATGCTTCAGAAAAAATGTTAGATGATATATTCCGAGATAAATCTATTGAGCAGATAATTAATGTTTCAACTCTTCCTGGTATTCAAAAATATGCCTTGGCTATGCCGGATATGCATGAGGGCTACGCCTCATGTATAGGCGGGGTGGCAGCAATTAGAACTTCGGACGGAATTATTTCGCCCGGAATGCAAGGGTATGACATTAATTGTCTCGCACCGGACTCGAAAGTTTTATTGGAAAATAGTTGTTATACTACTATAAAAAAATTGGAGAGAGCTTGGCAGGAACAAAGAATAAATTTTTTTGATTTTAAAAAAGGAAAATTAAAAAATGCTAATTTGGTATCTTTTTTGAAAAGATATAATAACCCAACGATTTATAAAATTGCTACTCGGTCTGGACAGGTTATTGAGGCCACTAGTGACCATCCTATTCAGACAAAAGAAGGGATGAAAGAGGTAAAACTATTAAGAGAGGGCGACTTTGTTTTAATTTATCCTTTTAGGGGCGTTAAATATGAAATTCCGATGACTAAAACAATTTTAACAGAAGAAAAATTCAAAAATATTTTAAAAAAGCTCGGCAAAGATAATTCGCAAGGTCACGCAGTTTCGCAAATTCTTAACCAATTAAAATCAAGGAATCTTTTACCCTTAAGATTTAATTCCCCGGCTTTGCCAGTAATTCTAAAAATAATGGGCTTTATTTTTGGAGACGGAATGATTACTTTTATAAATCAAAAAAAAGGTGTTTTGCACTTTTATGCTAGGACAGAAGATTTACAAGAGATTCAAAAAGATATTGCTAAACTCGGATTTAGTCCTTCAAAAATATATTCAAGATTAAGGCATCATTCTATCACTACTTTTTATAAAAATTATAGATTTTCAACTACTGAACATAGTATAAAGAACGGCTCTTCAGCCCTAGCGGCATTATTAGCAGCGTTGGGCACTCCTTACGGAGTAAAATCACATCAATCTTACAGGGTACCTAAATGGATTTTTGATTGTCCTCTTTGGCAAAAGAGATTATTTTTGGCATCTTTTTTTGGAGCAGAGCTTTCTACACCGTCAACTTTAAACAAATATAATTTTTATGCGCTTCAATTTAGTGTTCAAAAAAAAGACGGATTAGAAGATAATGTTAAATTACTATTGAATGATTTCAAAAAACTTCTAAGAGATTTTAATGTTCAAACTTCGCATATTCAAGAGGTATCAGGATACAGATATTCAGGTAAACAGGGGAAAACAAGGGGTTTTAGGATCCAAATAAAAGAAAATGCCGAGAATTCGATAAAGTTTTTTGAAACAATAGGTTACGAATATAATTTAAAAAAACAAAAAGAAGCGTGCCTCGCCGCTCATTATCTGCGACTAAAATTAAAAATAGTGCAAGCGAGGACAAAGGCGAGGAAAACTGTTCAGTCGCTTTATCAACGCAAAGGAGATTTTAAAAAGATATCTGAAAATTTGATAGATGAGTATGTGCCTGAACAATTTTTATACCATTCTATTTTCAAGGATAACAGGTGGAGTTTAGAAAGCAGGAGAGGCGATCCCAGAATTGCTTTTGATTTCCCCTCGTTTAAAGAATTTAAAAAGAGTAGTGCTTTTAGAGACAACGGATTAGTTTGGGATAAAATAGAAAGAATTAAAAAAATACCTTACGCAGACTTTGTGTACGATTTTACAATAAATAATAATAATCACAATTTTATTGCTAATGGTTTTGTTGTTTCAAACTGCGGAATGAAATTATTAAAATCAGAATATTCTGAAAATGAAATTAAACCGCATTTAGATAAATTAGCAACTGAAGTCCAAAAAGAGGTGCCATCTGGTTTGGGTCGCGGTAGGCAGATTAAGCTTTCAACCCAAGAGATAGATAAAATTTTGGAAGGTGGGGCCAAGTTTTTGGTTAAAAGAGGATATGGAGAAAAAGAGGATATTGAAAATTGCGAGTCAAATGGAAGGTTAGAATGGGCTGATGCTTCAGCAGTTTCTTCTCATGCTAAAAATAGGGGGAGAGACCAGGTTGGGACTCTCGGATCCGGCAACCACTTCATGGAAGTTCAAAAAGTGGTTGAAATTTTTAATGAAAGGGCATCTAAAATTTTTGGTTTATTTAAGGATCAAATTGTTATTATGATCCATTGTGGGTCAAGAGGATTGGGTCATCAGGTTTGCACAGATTATTTGAGAGAATTTATCCCTTTAATGTTGAATAAATACAAAATTAAAATCCCAGACAGAGAGTTTGCCTGTGTTCCTTTTAATTCTCCAGAAGGACAAAGGGCTTTAGCCGCCTCGGCAGCAGCTGCTAATTATGCTTGGGCTAATCGACAAATGATTGCTCATTTTGTCAGAAAAGCCTGGGAATCAGTTTTAGGAGAAAAAACTTCACCACTCATTGCTTTATACGATGTTGCCCATAATATTATTAAAAAAGAAAAATATTTAATTGATGGAAAAGAAACCGAAGTTGCTGTTCATCGCAAAGGAGCAACCAGGGCATTTCCGCCCTTACATCCTGAAATTCCAGAAAAATATCGAGAGGTTGGTCAGCCGGTTTTAATTCCCGGTTCAATGGGTACGGCTTCTTATATTCTAGTGGGCCAAAAAGAAGGAGAAACAGCCTTTTACTCAACTTGCCACGGCGCCGGTAGGATAATGTCCAGACACGAAGCGATGAGGCGGGTCTCCGGACAAGAGGTGATTAGAGAATTAGCATCAAAAGGAATTATTGTTAAATGCTGGTCTTCGCGAGGAATTGCCGAGGAAGCGCCGATTGCCTATAAAAATATTCACGATGTTGTTGAGGTAGTTCATAACGCCGGTTTATCTAAAAAAGTGGCAAAACTTGTCCCCTTAGCGGTAATTAAAGGGGAGTAGCTTGAAATTTTCTAAAAAAGGAATAAAATAAACCATTACTATGGGTATAGAGAATAAATACATTTTAAACTATGCCAACAAAAAGACTTCCCAAAAGCCTAAGGAGATATATTCGTCAGGAAAAAGCCCGAATTCGTCGGGAAGTTTTGGATTTGAAGGAACAAGAAAGATTAATTTCAGAGCTTTATCAAAAAATTAAAACGCGATACCAATCTACGAATAAACATACCAATGATACCAATCGCGATACCACTAATACTAATAAACATACCAATGATACGAATAAAAATAAATTATTAGTATAATTGGTATGACATTAGTATATTAGTATCACATTTTATGAGAACAAATGAAATCTACAAATTAGCTGTTCAGATGGGAATAGAGGCAGATTTCCGGGGCAAAGAAGGTGTTGCGAGATTTCTGAAAAGAAAGAACAAAAAATACGAAAAGCTCGCAAATAAAGAAAAAGAAGAGTTTGATAAAGATGCCTTAGGGAATCCGTTTTTAGATTCCAGGATCTTGAATATCGCTGAAGACAAAGAAATTAAGAAAATTATGGTTGGCATTGATATTGAACCTGCCGAATTGTTATTGGCAAAAGAAGTGGGAAATATTGATTTAATAATTTCCCATCATCCTTTAGGAAAAGGCTTGGCGCATTTAGCCGAGGTAATGGATCTTCAATGCGACGTTTTAAACCGCTATGGAGTACCAATAAATATTGCTGAAGGATTGATGAAACAAAGGATTTCCGAAGTAGCCAGGGGCGTTAACGGCGCAAACCATCAACGCACAGTTGACGCCGCTAAAATTTTAAAATTCAATTTAATATGTCTCCACACCGCTTGTGATAATCTAGCCGCAAGGTTCCTAAGAGAAAAAATTGAGAACAAAAATGTAGAAAGGATTGAAGATTTGATGGAAATTTTAAAGGAAATTCCGGAATATAAAGAGGCGGCTAAAATCGGGGCAGGTCCCAAGGTGTATGTTGGCTCGGGAGATAATCGCTGCGGCAAAATTGCCCTAAGTGAAATCACCGGCGGAACCGAGGGTTCTCCAAAGCTTTACGAGAAAATGGCTCAGGCCGGAATCGGAACGGTAGTCGGAATGCATATTTCCGAAGAGCATAAAAAAGAGGCGGAAGCGGCAAACATCAATGTCGTTATCGCCGGCCATATTTCTTCTGATTCTTTAGGAGTGAATTTATTCTTAGATGAGTTGGAGAAGAAAGGAATTGAAATTATTCCCTGTTCTGGGTTAATCCGGGTAAAAAGATAGGCGTAGAGGACGGACCTCCACGGGCTTTTTGGGACGGGATTTTAAACTGGCTGAGGGGCCAGTTTTTTGTTAAAATGAATTAATTTATAGTAAGCCCATCTAACTATGCGCACAGGAACAGCTACAATTCCATTAGATACGGGGAAGTGTCCATATTGGCTTTTTGAGAGAATGAAACGCCTTTCACGGGGAATAATTTTAGCTATCAGAGAAGAGTTTGGGCCGGAAGAAATTTTAAGAAGATTATCGGATCCCGCCTGGTTTCAATCATTAGGATGTGTAATTGGCTTTGACTGGAATTCAAGCGGGTTAACCACAACGACTTTAGGGGCACTAAAGGAAGGAATAAGAGGCATAGAATCGGAAGTAGGTCTCTTTATTTGTGGCGGCAAAGGAAAAACCTCAAAAAAAACTCCAGAACAAATTCAGAACTGGGGTGAATTTTTAAAGATACCCCAGGAAAGAATTGACAAAATAGTCTATGCCAGCAGGATTTCAGCCAAAGTAGATACTTCTTGTCTGCAGGATGGTTTTCAAATCTACCACCATAATCTTATTTTCAGCAAATCAGGAGACTGGACGGTGGTTCAGCAGGGAATGAACAAAAGCTTGCAAAAAGCTAGGCGTTACCATTGGTTATCTTCAACTATTCAGGAGACTTATGGTAAATTGGACTTCATTGAAGAACCTCACTCAGGAATTATTTCTGACGTTAGGAAAAAACATCTAAATTTAACCGCCGAAGAAAGCAAAAAAAACAAGGAGATTTCTGCGGGATTGGCTAAAGAAGAACCCAAAAATTTTTTAAGAGACATCTCTTTTGTTTTAGAAAAGTCTGATTCTTTAATGCGGCAAAAAAGAACTCAAAATTTTGCGGAAATGGAGTTAAATAATACCGAATTTAACTGGCATCCAGTGGTTCAGGAAAAATTTGATTTAAAGAGGTTAAAGAAAACAATTGATAAGATTCATTTTTTACAACCAGACGACTTTGAACAACTTTTATCTCTGGAAGGAGTGGGTCCTAAGACAATCAGGGCCTTGAGTTTGGTAGCTGAGCTAATCTACGGGGCGAAACCTTCTTATGACGACCCGGCGAGATACTCTTTCGCTCATGGCGGGAAAGACGGGACACCATATTCTGTAGATAGGAGTAATTATGATAAAACAATAGAAATCTTAGAAAAAGGAATTCGAAAAAGCCACACTTCAATTAGAGAAAAAGCCGAAGCCCAAAAAAGGCTTTTAAATAATTTTAATAAAAGTTAACCCCCAAATTATTATTAGAAATTATTCTTCAAAAAGAGCTCGGAAAGACAGAGTGGCTTATCGGACGCCAGATTATTTTCGTTATCAAAAATGTCAGAAAATAACCAAAATAAAAGCCAAAAAGAAATAGAAATAATTTTTCGCCCCTGGAAAGTCTTCGCTACTGAGGCGGTTTTATTTTTTTTAACCCTGGTTTTAGGAATAATCACCGCTTCTAAATTAAGCCAATTCTTAAAAGTCCAAGAGGTCCCGTTACCCTCGCTTTCTCTTAAAGATTTTCTTGTCTTCTTTTTGGTAGCCACCTTTTCGCTTTATCTTTTAGCATCTCTCAAGAAATTCCAGAAAGGAAAAGAGGCGATATATAAAATCCTTTTCATTTTGGCGATTTTTTGGGGTGGTGGAGTCGTCTTAAGTCTATGGATAGGGGATTTTTTAGCAATATTAATAATTTTAATTTTAGTTTTTTTCTGGTTAAAATCGCCATTAGTTTTAATCCATGATTTAGTTATAATTTTAGGATTGGCAGGCGCAGGAAGTATTTTAGGGATAGGTTTTGATCCAAGGATGATAATAATCCTTTTAGTAATCTTCTCTATTTATGACTTTATAGCTGTCTGTAAGACTAAACATATGGTAAAAATGGCAAGGGAAATGATTGAAAAAAAAGTGGTCTTTGGGTTGATCGTTCCGGTAAATATTTCGGATTTTCTGCAAAACCTAAAAAAAGTTAAATTCGGAGGAAGATTTCTAATTTTAGGAGGCGGAGACGTTGTGTTTCCTCTTTTGCTTTCCGTTTCCATTATTCAGGGAGGAGTTCTAAAATCCTTAATTGTGGCGATTTTTTCACTAATTGGCTTATTTGCTACGTATAAGTTGTTTATAGGCCAGAAAGTAAGGCAGCCAATTCCCGCCCTTCCGTTAATCGCTTTATTTTCGGTAATTGGTTATTTAATTACAAGGTTAATTTAATGAAAAGAAGACAGAAAATTGAAAAGTTAAATAAGGAAATTGGAAACTGTAAAAAATGTTCTTTATGGCGGACAAGAAAGAATGCGGTTCCGGGCGAAGGGCCAAAAAACGCTAAAATTATGGTTATTGGACAGGCGCCCGGCGCCGAGGAAGATAAGGCCGGAAGACCATTTATTGGCAGAGCCGGCAAGCTTTTAACCGAACTATTGAAAATAGCACAGATTGAAAGGAAAAAAGTTTTTATAACAAGCCCCATTAAGTGCTTTCCTCCGAAAAATAGAAAGCCGGCGCCAAAAGAAATAAAAGCCTGTTTGCCTTATCTAAAAAAACAAATTGAAATTATTAATCCTCAAAAATTTATTTTATTAGGCGAAGTCGCTTTTTCAGTATTTTTTCCCGAAAAAAAATTAAAAGATTTTCGGGGGAAACTGGTTAAAAAAGACGGAAAAGAATATTTTATCACTTATCACCCGGCCGCAGGGGTTAGATTTCAGAAGAACAAAAGAATTTTGGAAAGAGATTTCAGAAAATTTAAATTTGAAAATGAAAAACGAGTTTGAAAAAAAATACGAGAGGAAAATGATAGTTTTTGGTACGCTTCTCAAAGGTAAAATGGGCGCATTTAAAGATATTTTAGTTGTTTTAGGAAAGGAAAAAGAAGTTAAAAAAATTGATGAAGAATATCAAAAGAAAAAATTTAAAGGTCCTTGGGGACTGGAACAATTAGCTAGTTTATACAAGGGTTTTTCTCAAGACTATTTATGCGAATTAGCTCTTGATTATTGTCAACAAAATTTAATAAAAGGAACAAGAGAAATTATTACCGGGTTGAAAAACAAAGATTTTTTAGTCGGAGCAATAAGTAGTAACCCTCAATTTGTTATGGATAGTTTGACTAACATATTACCCCTTGATTTTTTAGAAGGCACTCAATTAGAATTCAAAGAAAATGTGGCTACTGGTAAAATTCAAAGGAAAGTCGATAGGTATATAAAAGCCGAGATTTTAAAAAATATAAGAGGAAGATATAAAATAAAAAAAGAAGAAATAATAGTAATTGGAGACTCAGTCACTAGTTTTCCAATGATAAGAGAAGCAAAAATTTTTATTGATTTCGATATCCAGAAAGAAAATTTACAAGGAATCGCACGAATAATTGTAGAACATAATACGCTCAAAAACATTTTTCGATGCAATTAAAATCAATTTAGACTTTTAACCATATAAGTATCTTCCAACTTATAGCCTAGTTTTCTGTAATAATCTCTTGCGCCGACGCCGGAAATTACGGCGATTTTTTTTAAGTTGAACT
>CAZDIG010000001.1:29056-36934 GCA_964505465.1 uncultured Candidatus Saccharibacteria bacterium | reverse complement strand
CTAAACAAAAATACTTTCCTCATATTATTGAAACCTCAATTGGAGTAGAACGTTCACTATTTGCTTTCCTATGCGACGCTTACCAAGAAATAAAAGGCGGGAGAACCGAAACGACAGAAGCCACCAAAGAAGTTGAAATTATGCTTAATATCCACAAATCTTTAGCGCCGGTAAAGATCGCGATATTGCCTTTGGTTAAAAATAAAGAAGAAATCGTAAAAAAAGCAAGAGAAGTTTATCAAATGTTAAAATCTCATTTTATGGTTCAGTATGACGAAGTTGGTTCAATTGGCCGGCGTTATCGCCGGGGAGATGAAATAGGGATTGCGGTGGCGATTACCTGTGATTTTCAAACACTCGAAGATAATACCGTTACTCTAAGGGATAGAGATAGTATGAGACAAATAAGAGTTGAAATCTTAAAGTTACAAGAAATAATTCAAAAAATTCTAAAAAGAGAGGAGTTTTTGAAACTTGGGAAACCTATTAAATAATTTCAACTATTTCTCTATCAGTTTTTTCTATATTTTTTGATACTTTATTAAAATCAAAATCTAAAATTTTACACATATTTTTGAGAATCGAAATAGGAATTCTATTTTTTCTAAGCCTCCAAGTTGATATAGTAGCTTTATGAATTCCTAAGAATTCAGCAAAATTTTTATCTTTTCTAAACTTTTCTCTTATTCTTCTAAAAAGTAGTTTATGAACCCTATTTTTTAAAAGGACCGTTGCGTTTTTGTTAATATAATTATTAATATAACTCGGATGGTTTGAAAGTTTAATTTTTCCTTGGTCTCTTAAAATTTTTAAATAGGTCCTTATAGTAAAATGACCGCATTTGAAATAATTCTTTAAAAATATCGCATCACAACACTTAATTTTTTGTAAAAGCTTTGAAACTCTTTTTAGCGAGATGGAAGATTTATATTTTAAAATTGGGGTTTTGGTTAGATCTCCTGACAACCATTTAAGGAGTTTCCATTTTTGAGTGTTTTCTTCAAAATATTTTAGCAACTTTTCTTTTTTATTTCCGGCCGTTGTAAATAAGGTTTCCTCTTTTCTTCTATTATTTTTTGATTTTCCAAACTTTACTCTGTCCTTTTCCCAGATTTCTTTCAGAGAATTGAGTAAATTTTTACTCCTAACACTAAACAATATTTTTTTATCAAAACTAACACATCCATCGAACATTAATAATCCCATTGCAAATGCCCTTCGGATTTTTAGATTAGATTTTTTTATAACTGCAGGCTCAAAAGCCGAGTATGTTTTGAACCCCGGTTTCACTTCAAAGAAATTCATCAGATAACGGGCTAAAATTTTATTCGAAAAGGAAACCCTCCAAGCATTCCTTCTTTTTTCAAATCGATTTGGATTAATATTAAACTCATTCTTTATCCATTTTCTAAATGCTTCGACATTGTCTTTGTATTCGTCGCTAAGTTCAATATTGTAGTGTGTTTGAATTAAATAATGGTGTGAAAGCATTTTATTTAAAATTCCATAGTTATTTTTGTTGGCTTGGATGCTTGTATAGTATTGATTTCGAGAGGGAGCATTCCCAGCAGAATAGTGAATTTTTAATTGGTTCAGTTTAGATTTTATTTTTTTTAAATCTTTTAAATTAAAAGCAGCAAATACAACCTGAATACTCAAACTTCCATCGGCCATAAAAGAACCTAAAATTTTAGCTGAATTCTCATTCAATTTATAAACAACTTTTACTGGTTTAGCAGAAGCAGAATTAACTTTTAAATATTGTATATTTTGTTTAATCTTTTTTAAAAATTTTCTTCTATTTTTACTTAATTTTAATAACTCTAAAACTAGAGGGATTGGGAAAAATTCACTTTTACCTTGTAGTATTCTTTTAATTACACCTCGAGAACAATGAAAACGGATAGATAATTTCTCGCTCAATCTTTCTCTACAATACCCGTAACTTTTTAGAACATTCTTTTCTAAATCTTTTATGATATTTTTTAATCCCAACCCTTTTATGCATATCCAAGATCGGGGATGGGCGTCGTTTTTTGAATGTAATAAAAATAGATTAAATTTCCTACTCATTATGTCATTATAGCATATACGATTTGTAAATAAAACAGAACTATACTACAATAAAACAAGAAAGAATAAAAATAAAAGATTTGATTGAAGTTTTAGATAAAAAGTTAATTTAGCACTCGGTTACAAGTTTTTCAGTACCCGCGAGTTTTCCAGCGAAAACTCGCTTAGTCCTCGCGAATTACCCGCCTTAAGCGGGACCAGCTAATTCGCTGCGGGTGGTCCTGAAAAACTGTAACCTCGCTTTTTAGAATTTATGAAAGTCGTAGCTGTTGTTGCCGCTTACAACGAAGAAGAAAATATTGGAAACGTTTTAAAGGTCCTTTTGTCTTCAAAAGATTTGGACGAGGTTATTGTTGTTGATGATGGTTCAAAAGATAGAACCGCTGAAATCGCAGAAAGGTTAGGAGCAAGAGTTATCCGAATATCTCCAAATCAAGGAAAAGGGAATGCGATGAAAGAAGGAATCAAACAAACCGACGCGGAAATAATCGCCTTTTTTGATGCTGATCTTACTGGCTTGACACAAAAACATATTCCACAGCTAATCACTCCTGTGTTAGAAGGAAAAGCGGTGGAGTGCGTTGGTTTAAGAGATCGTTGGTGGTTTTTTCCGGAATTTTTGGCAAAGCTTGATCCGCTTTTAGCCATTGGCGGAGAAAGGGTAATGAAACGCTTTGTTTTTGAAAAAATACCCTTTAAATTTATGAAAGGTTTTATGGTGGAAACCTCAATCAATTATTACTGTTCGGTGAAAAAACTGCCGGTTCTATATGTTAAATTAAAAGGATTAAATCAAGTGATAAAAGAAAAAAAATGGGGGATAATCTCAGGTTTTTTGGCGAGATTAAAAATGATTTTACAAATTTTAAAGATAAGAGCTCAAATAATAACTCATCGAAAAGAATTTGAAGCGCTAGACGCAGATGGACAATAACTATAAAAAAACTATTCTCAAAAATGGGTTGCGGATTATCACTATTCCTTTAAAAAATACCAATGCCGTAACGGTTTTAGTATTGGTAAAAACCGGTTCTAAATACGAAACCAAAGAAGCGAACGGCATCTCTCATTTTTTAGAGCATATGTTTTTCAAGGGAACGGATAAGAGACCAAGCACCTTGAAAATTGCGGAATCTCTTGACCGAGTAGGCGGAATATATAACGCTTTCACCAGCAAAGAAGCTACGGGCTTTTGGGCAAAGACAGAAGCTAGACATTTAGATCTGGCTTTAGATTGGGTTGCCGATATTTTCTTAAACTCAAAATTTCCCGAACAGGACTTGGAAAAAGAAAAGGGAGTGATAATTGAGGAGATAAATATGTATTTAGACACCCCAGTCAGCTATATCGGAGACCTTTGGGAAAAATTGCTTTACGGCGATCAGCCAGCCGGTTGGTTGGCGATCGGAGAAAAAGAAAATATATTGAGATTTAATAAAGAAAAAATTCTAAATTACTATAAAAAACAATATTCGGCCCAAAACACGATAATTTGCGTCGCCGGCAACATAGATCAAAACAAAACCGAAGAAAAAATAGAAAAATATTTCCAAAGAATAAATCAAGACAAAACCCAAGATAAAATAAAAGTGACAGAATCACAGAAAGAACCCGAGGTTTTGGTTTATCCCAAACAAACCGATCAAACCCATTTTTGTTTGGGAGTAAGGGGGTATAACCTTTTTCATCCCCAAAGATACGCTCAAGCGATCTTAGCAACGATTTTAGGGGGCAATATGAGTTCTCGGCTTTTTATTTCGATTAGAGCAAACAGGGGGTTGGCTTATTATATTAATACTTCTTCAGATAATAATACCGATACGGGATATCTGGTTACTCAGGCCGGAGTGGACCATCAAAACATTGAGATGGCGATAGAATTAATTTTAAAAGAGTACAGATCTTTAAAGGAAAATTTAATAACTCAAGACGAACTTCAAAAAGCTAAAGATTATTTAAAGGGAATTTTATCTTTATTGTTAGAGTCCTCGGACGCTCAAGCATCATTTTACGCCGACCAAGAATTGTTAGAGCAGGAAATTTTAACCCCGAGAGAGAAGCTGGAAAAAATTGACGAAGTCAGCGTAAATGATATAAAGAAAATAGCCGAAGATATTTTTCAGCCGGAAAAACTTAATTTGGCGATTATCGGACCATTTCAAGAAAAGGAAAAATTTAAAAAACTTCTAAAAATATAGTAGATATTTTATATCTACATAATTATGGAGCAACAGAAACAATTATTAGATATTTCTTGGGAAACCATTTTGAAAGTGGCCATCGCCGCTTTCACTTTTTATCTTCTTTATTTAATAAGAGACATTGTTATTTGGTTTATTTTTGCTTTAATTATTTCGGTCTTACTGAATCCGCTGATTGTTTTCTTGAGAAAATTGCGCGTCCCCAGAATATTGGCGACTGTCTTTGTCTATTTGGTAATATTCGGAATTTTCGGGCTTGTTATCTATTTAACTATCCCGATTTTTATTACAGAATTTCAGCAATTCTATAATTCAATCCCTCAATATTTTAAAAGAATTAGTCCATTTTTTGAGGAAATTGGGATAGAGGCATTTAAGAATTTAGAAAGTTTTGTCAGGGTTGTGATTATTAAACTGCAAGAATCCTCTTCCGGTATTTTTGGCGCGCTTTCGCTTTTATTTGGCGGCATTTCTTCCACAATTTTTATCTTAACAATCGCCTTCTTTCTGTCTTTGGAGGAGAACTGGATTGAACGGGTTTTACTACTTTTTTCTCCTAAAAAATATGAGGAAAGCGTTTTGGTTATTTTTAAAAGATGCCAGAATAAAGTTACGGGTTGGTTCGGAGTAAGGGTTTTGGCCTGTCTGTTTGTTGGCGTGGCGAGTTTTATCATTTTCTTGTTATTCAAAATAAAATATTCTTTTATTTTAGCCCTACTGGCGGGTGCCTTAAATTTCATTCCATATTTAGGTCCGTTGGTAACCGCTGTTTTATTGTTCCTCTTCGTTGGGGTTACAGATACTTGGATTAAATCGCTTATTGTTTTAGCCGGGTTTTTTGCGGTCCAGTATATTGAAGGAAGTGTTCTTTCGCCGATATTAACTAAAAAGTTTTTGGGGTTACCTCCGGTTTTAGTTTTGCTCTCCTTGGTAATCGGCGGAAAAATTTTTGGAATCCTCGGGGCAATTTTTGCAATACCCGTAGCTGGAATTACCTATGAATTTCTCAAAGATTTTTTAAAGAGAAGAAAAGAAATTCTCTAGAGATAATCCGTTGTTATCTTTGATAGAAAGCGAGAATAAACGCAATAAAAAAAACTGAAACTTCACTGGAAATTCTCCAAAAAAGGAGGATTTTTTTATTTTTAGGAAAGTGAGTTTTTGCGTGCAGGGCGTAATGGAAATTTAATAAACGGTTAGAAGGGAAAATAAAATATAAAAGATTCAAGAAATCGCTTAGAATAGTAAAAAAAGCGCCGGCGAAAATTAAAATCGTGTTTCCAAACAAAAACAGAACTAAAAATATTCCCAATGAAATATCTAAAAAAACTTTTAAAAAGTCACGATGCGACCATCTCCACTGGCGATTTTTAATGTTTTCAACCGAATATTCCCAATGTGGAATAGCATCTAAAAAATAATGGCTTAAAAAGGTCAGCAAAAACATTAATGGAAGAAAATTAACGATTTTTGCAATTGCCGCGCCGAATAGCATATGACAGAGTAAAATCATAATCAATAGAATTTTAATAAAAAATTTGATACACTAACTTATATACTTAAATTATACTTTATGCCGGAGAAAAACAAGAAATTTTATGTTACGACGAGCATTGCCTATACAAATGCGCCACCGCATATAGGGTTTGCGTTAGAAGCGATTGAGGCCGACGTGACAGCTAGATACCATCGTCTTTTGGAAGAAAATGTGTTTTTTCTTACCGGGACCGACGAACACGGCGCAAAAATAACAAAAGCGGCGGAAAAAGAGGGGAAAACCCCGAAAGAATTTGTAGATGGCATTTCCGAACAATTCCGCAAACTGAAAGAAGTATTAAATTTATCCAATGACGATTTTATCAGAACAACTGACGAAAAAAGGCATTTTCCGGCGGTTAAAGAAGTTTGGTCAAAACTTAAAAAAAATGGAGATATTTACAAAAAAAATTACCAAGGGCTTTATTGTATTGGTTGCGAAGCCTTTATCACGAAAAAAGATTTAATAAACGGGAAATGCGTTATCCACCAAAAGGAGCCCGATGTGGTGGAAGAAGAAAATTATTTCTTCCGGCTTTCCAAATATTCCAAAAAGATAGAGGAAATAATAAAAAAAGATGAGATTAAAATCATCCCCGAAGCAAGAAAAAACGAAATTTTATCATTTATTCGTCAAGGCCTTGAAGATATAAGCTTTTCCAGGCCGAGAAAAGATTTGGAGTGGGGAATCCCGGTTCCAGAAGATAGCAGCCAAACAATCTATGTTTGGGCGGACGCGCTCACAAACTACCTTTCAGCTATAGGTTATGAATCGGACTCTAAAAAATTCAAAAAATACTGGCCGGTTGATGTTCATTTTATCGGTAAAGACATTTTAAAATTTCATGGAGCGATTTGGCCGGGAATGATTTTATCTTTGGGGTTGGAATTGCCAAAGAAAATTTTTGTTCACGGTTTTATTACCTCCGCCGGCCAAAAAATGTCAAAGTCTTTAGGAAATATCATAGACCCATTTGAATTAGTAAGAAAGTATGGAACAGACGCTGTGAGATATTATTTATTGCGGGAAATTCCGGCGACAGAGGACGGAGATTTCACTTATGAAAAATTCAAAGAAAGATACAACGCTGATTTAGCGGGCGGATTAGGAAATTTGGTGGCGAGGGTTATAGTGGTAGCGGATAGGATAAATTTGAAATTATCCCTAAAAGTCGGAAGCTCAAAGATTAAAGAATTAATTGATAAAACCCGGGAAAATTATAAAAATTCATTGGAGGCGTTGAAATTCAACGAGGCCCTGATTGCGATTTGGAATTTAATTCACTCCTGCGATGAATATATTGATAAAGAAAAACCCTGGGAGGAGTCTAAAGATCAAAAAGAAATCGTTAACGATTTATTATTTGCCATTGACAACATCGCCGAGTTATTAAAACCAATTTTGCCGGAGACATCGGAAAAGATAGTTAAACAACTCAAGACTCTAAAAAGCCAATCACTTTTTCCGCGCTTAAATTAACTATGTTAATTGATACCCACGCTCATTTAAATTTTAACGCTTATAAAAAAGATCTTAATGAGGTGATAAAAATATCTTTAGAAAACGGAGTTGAAATTATTAATATTGGTTCACAATACGAGACGAGCAAAAAGGCGGTAGAAATTGCCGAAAGATATGGAAAGGGCATTTACGCCGCAGTAGGATTCCATCCGACTCACGCGATAACCGATTTGGTTAAGGTAAAAATGGATCCAGAAGAAGTTGTCGCCGAAGAGGAAAAGGAAAAGGAGTTTGATTTAGAAAAATATAAAAAGCTTGCCCTGAGCGCAAGCGAACGGGTAGTGGCGATAGGCGAGATTGGACTTGATTATTATTACAAACCAAAAACTAAAAAGAAATTAGAATTATTTAAAGAAAAACAGAGGACTGTCCTCTGTCAGCAGCTGGAGTTAGCGAAAGAATTAAACTTGCCGGTGATTTTTCATTGCCGCGTTGCCCACGATGATTTGATAGAAATTTTGAAAAAATACCCCGAAATAAAAGGCGTAATCCATTGTTTCACCGGTAATTTAGAGCAGGCAAAAAAATATTTAGAAATGGGGTTTT
>CAZDIG010000001.1:25005-28956 GCA_964505465.1 uncultured Candidatus Saccharibacteria bacterium | reverse complement strand
ATCGCTGAAATAAAAAATATCTCCTTTGAAAAAGTCGCCGAAATTACCACCCAAAACGCCAGAAAGTTATTTAGAATTTAAAAAGTATAACCGTGGTATAATGAAAAATTAATCAGAATATGGAATATAATCCTCAAGAAATAGAACCAAAATGGCAGGAATATTGGGAGAAAAATGAGTTTTATCGGGCGGAAGATTTTTCTAAGAAACCCAAAATATATATTTTGGTTGAATTTCCTTATCCTTCGGGCGACGGGCTCCATGTTGGCCACTGCCGGAGCTACACGGCTTTAGATATAATTTCGCGGAAAAAGAGAATGGAAGGATTTAATGTTTTATTTCCGATGGGCTGGGACGCTTTCGGCTTACCAACGGAGAATTACGCCATAAAAACCGGCGTTCACCCCTCCGTTGTTACAGAAAAAAACACAACCATTTTTAAACAACAGGCCAAAAGTCTTGGATTTTCTTTTGATTGGAGCCGGGAAGTTAACACCACCGATCCTAAATATTACAAATGGACTCAGTGGATATTCTTGCAGCTTTTTAAATCAGGCTTGGCCTATAAAGCCAAAATGCCGATTAACTGGTGTCCTTCTTGTAAAATTGGCTTAGCGAATGAAGAAGTGGTTGATGGAAATTGTGAAAGATGCGGGGAAAAAGTTGAAAAAAGGGAAAAGGAACAATGGCTGTTAAAAATTACTAAATACGCCGACAGGTTGATTGAAGATTTAGACTTAGTGGATTATCCGGAAAAAGTAAAAACTTTACAAAAAGATTGGATCGGAAAAAGCGAGGGAACAGAATTTGAAATGCCAATTTATATTGGCGATTCACCAGAGCCGGCCAAAGAAAAATTAGAAGTTTTTACCACCAGAATTGATACGGTTTTTGGGATGACTTATGTGGTAGTTTCTGCAGAACATCCTTTGGTTTCAAAAATAACTACTTCTGAAAACAAGAAAGAGGTTGAAAAATACCTTAAAGAAGCAAAACATAAAATGGAGTTGGAAAGATTGGCGACCGACAAAGAAAAAACCGGAGTTTTTTCCGGGTCATACGCTTTGAATATCTTTAACAACCAAAAAATCCCAATCTATGTTTCAGATTATGTTTTAATGACCTATGGCACCGGCGCCATTATGGCGGTTCCGGCTCATGACGAAAGAGATTACATTTTTGCTAAAAAACACAATTTACCTATTACTGAAGTAATATCGCCAGAAAACAGAAAACAGAAAACAGAAAACAGATTACCATTTATTGACTATGGGGTTTTGGTTAATTCAGGTAAATTTACTAGTTTGAAATCAAAAGAAGCAACAGAAAAAATGACAGAGTGGTTAAAAAAAGAGAAAAAAGGCGGAAAAGCGATTTATTATAAATTAAGAGATTGGGTTTTTTCCCGCCAACACTATTGGGGGGAACCAATCCCAATGATTAATTGCCCGAAATGTGCTTCAACTAAGGACTCAGCACAAGCTGGCTGGGTTCCGGTGGCAGAGGAAGATTTGCCGGTTGAACTTCCGAAAGTTGAAAAATACCAACCAACCGATACCGGAGAATCGCCATTGGCGAATATTAAAAATTGGGTTAATACAAAATGTCCCAAATGCGGCGGAGCTGCACGAAGGGAAACCGACACAATGCCCAACTGGGCGGGCTCTAACTGGTATTTCCTCCGTTATTGCGATCCTAAAAATGACAAAACATTAGCCGATAAAAAACTTCTTGAATATTGGCTTCCGGTAGATTGGTACAATGGCGGAATGGAGCACACCACATTGCATCTTTTATATTCCAGATTTATTTATAAATTTTTATGGGACATCGGAGCCATTCCTAAAAAACTGGGCTCCGAACCCTATAAAAAAAGAACCTGTCACGGGATGGTTTTAGGCGAGGGCGGAATCAAAATGTCAAAATCAAAAGGCAACGTAGTTAATCCCGACACAGTAATAGAAGAATACGGTGCCGACACTCTTAGGGTTTACGAAATGTTTATGGGTCCTTTTGGTGATGCAATTGCCTGGAACACAAAAGGGGTAATGGGGGCAAGGAGGTTTTTGGAAAAAGTTTGGAAATTATCTCAGCAATTTATTGAGTCAAAGAATAATAGGGAATCAATCAATGAAATCAGAAAACTCCTTCACAGAACCATCAAAAAAGTTTCTGAAGATATTGAGGCAATGAAATTCAATACGGCCGTCAGCTCAATGATGGAATTTATAAATGCCTGGCAGAAGGAGCCGACAAAAATAACAAGAAAAGAAATTGAAGATTATTTGAAGATTCTTTCAGTTTTTACCCCTCATATTTCTGAAGAGCTGTGGCAGAGATTAGGAAACCCCGAAGGAATCCCTACGGGATCCTACGGGGCAGGCAAAAAAAGTATCTTTTTAGAAGGGTGGCCAAAATACGATAAAAAATTTCTAAAAAAAGAAGTAGTTACATTAATAGTTCAAATCAATGGCAAGGTTCGTGATAAAATAGAAGTTAAAGCCGACATTTCCGAAAAAGAAGCCAAAGAGATAGCTTTATCTCAAGAAAAAATCAAAAAATGGATAGGAAATAGAGAAATTAAAAAAATAATTTTCGTGCCCGGAAAATTAATCAATATTGTGATATAAACATGGGAAAATTTCTTTTAAACAAACCAGGCGAAAAATTAATATTATTAGGAAATGAGGCAATTGTTAGAGGAGCGTTGGAGGCTGGGGTTCAGTTTGTTTCCACCTATCCCGGGACTCCGGCCTCGGAGATAGGAAACACCTTCTCTCAAATTGCCAAAGACGCCGGCGTTTACTTTGAATTCTCAACAAATGAAAAAGTGGCTTTAGAGGCCGGTGCCGGCGCTTCTTTTTCCGGACAAAGAGTATTGGTGGCAATGAAAGATTTCGGATTAAATGTGGCATCCGATTTTTTAATTCCTCTATGTTATTCGGGCGTCAAAGGCGGGATGGTAATTTTAGTAGCGGACGATCCTTCCTGTTGGAGCTCTGCCCAGTCAGAACAAAACACTAGAGCTTTTGCCTATTTGGCGCACATTCCGATTTTAGAACCCTCAACTCCTCAAGAATGCAAGGATTTTATAAAGTTAGGGTTTGAACTTTCCGAAAAATTTGAAATACCAATTTTAATAAGAACAACCACCCGAGTTTCTCACCAATCAGCTCCGGTTGTTTTAGATAAAATCATAAAAAGAAACAAAAAAGCAGAATTTGTAAAAAATCCTCGCAAATTTTCAACTATGCCGCCCCGGGTTTTAGAAATGAAGAGGGAGCTTTTGGATAAGATAGAAAAGATAAAAGAATTTTCCGAAACATCCTCTTTAAATCAGATCGCCCGAGGTCAGACCTCGGGCAGGTTAGGGATTATAACGAGCGGGGTTTCTTATTTGTATGTGAAGGAGGCGATGGAAGAATTAAATATCAATTTACCGGTTTTAAAACTGGGGTTCTTTCATCCCTTACCGGAAAAGAAAATTCAGAAATTTATCAAAAACCTTAAAAAAGTTTTGGTTGTTGAGGAACTGGAACCGTTTTTAGAAAAAGAAATTAAAATATTAGCCAAAGATACAAATCCCTGCCTGCCGGCAGGCAGGCAAAACTTACAGATTTCTGGCAAAAGCCATTTAAGCCAAATCGGCGAGCTTCGGCCAGAACAGGTGATTTCGGCGGTTTCTAAATTTTCTGGGAAGAAAACAAATTTTGATTTTGCAAGACACCGCCAAGAATTTTCTAATTTAAAAATAACTAAACGCTATCCTCAATTCTGCCCCGGCTGCCCTTATTGGTTTGTGTTTCCAACTCTTAGAAGAATTGTCCCTAAAGATACAATTTTCGGAGGAGAAATCGGCTGTTATATGTTAGCGGTTTATCCGCCGCATCGCCTTCAGGATTATTTGTACTGTATGGGCTCCTCGGTTGGGATAGCTCACGGGATTAAAAA
>CAZDIG010000001.1:17383-24905 GCA_964505465.1 uncultured Candidatus Saccharibacteria bacterium | reverse complement strand
CTAAGCAAAAACTAATTACTTTTGTCGGCGATTCCTCGTTTTTTCATGCTAGCATTCCGGCTCTAATTAATGCGGTTTTTAATAAATCCAGCCCTCTGATAATAATTTTAGATAACAGAACCACTGCGATGACGGGTCATCAACCTAACCCCGGCGTTGGGAAAACTGGTATGGGTGATACCGCCCCGGAAATTAAAATTGAAGACATAGTCAGGGCGTGCGGCGTTAAGAATTTAAAAGTTGTTGACCAGCAAAATGTAAAAGAATTTGAAGAAACGGTTAAGGACTTTTTGGAAAAAGAAGAAGTGTCAGTAATTATCGCCCGGCACCCCTGTAAATTTGTTAAATAAAATAGCACGATACTAATATACGAATAACATACCAATGATACGAATATTAGTATAATTGGCATGTGAATTAGTATTATTGGTATCACATTTATGAATAAAAACTTTAATATCGTAATTGTCGGAACCGGCGGCCAGGGGCTAATTACGCTTAATAAAATTTTAGCAGTTGCCGCGACCAAAGAAGGTTTTGATGTAAAAACTTCCGAACTCCACGGCTTATCCCAAAGAGGCGGGAGCGTTGAAACCCACATTAGATTTGGCAAAAAGATATTTTCTCCATTAGTCAAAGAAGGTGGAGCAGATTTAGTAATATCTTTGGAGTCTCAAGAGGCTTTTCGGGCTTGCTATTATAGTTCAAGCAAAAAAACCGTATTTTTGATAAACGATTATATTGTTCCTATTCCGACTGACGAAAAAAAATCGGAATCTTTAAAAAATACCAGCGAAATCAAAAAGTTTTCAAAAGAAATATTATTAATCCCCGCCACTAAGATTGTTGAGAAAGAATTTCAGAATCCAGTTTTAGCCGGAATTTATCTTTTAGGCGTAGCGGTTTCTAAAAAATTAATACCCTTAAAAATAGAAACGGTAGTAAAAGCAATAAAAGAAGTCGTTTCTCCTAAATATTTAAATTTAAACCAAAAAGCCTTCGAGTTAGCGCGATACCAATAATACTAATTATCATACCAATGATACGAATGTGAAAAAAGCTGAACTTTTATTTCCTAAATTGTCCTACAAAATTACCGGGATATTATTTACTGTTCACAATGAACTCGGAAGATTTTGTACCGAAAGACAATTCTGTGATGCTATAGAACAAGAATTTAAAGAAAATAATATAAAATATATCAGAGAAAAAAACATAAACAGCAACGCGAAAGGAGACAGAGTGGACTTTTGTGTTGAAGATGAAATTATTGTAGAATGTAAAGCGAAGAAATTTATAACAAAAGAAGATTATCTAGCTTTACAGCGTTATTTACAAAATTCTGGCAAGAAACTTGGATTATTGGTAAATTTTCGAAATACCTATCTTAGGCCTAAAAGAGTAATTCGAATTGAAAATAAATTAGTATAATTGGTATGAGATTAGTATATTAGTATCACACTTGCATGATTAAAAAAGTTGTCATAGCCGCCGCTGGGCAGGGAACGCGAATGCTTCATCTGACCAAAGACAAGCCAAAACACCTGATTTGCGTCCTGAAAAGGCCGTTTATTTTTTATCTCCTAGATAATATTTTTAAAGCGGGATATAAAGAAATAATTTTAATAGTGGGATACAAAGCGGAAAAGTTTAAAGAAGCCTTAAAAAATTACAAGTTACCTACTAAAAACCATAAAATTAGAATCATAAACCAATTTGAGATTTTAGGAGAAGCCGAAGGAAAAGGGAAAAAGGGGAAATATGGAACTGCCTGCCCTTTAATGTGCGTCAAAAACATTATCGGTAAAGAAAATTTTCTAATGGTGGCCGGCGGCGATTTTTATTTAGCAAAAGACTTAAAGAAGTTTAATATTAACGATAAATACAATTATATAGCCGGATTTTATCACAAAAATCCGGAAAAATTCGGCGTGCTTTTAGTGGATAATAAAAGATTTTTAAAGAAAATTGTTGAAAAACCAAAAGAATATCTTGGTAACCTTATTAATATCAGTCTTTATAAATTTACGCCCGAAGTTTTTAACAAACTTTCTAAAATAAAGAAATCTCCTCGGGGAGAATACGAGATTACCGATGTAGTTTCGCTTTTAGCAAAAGACAAAAAGGTAAAAGTAAAAATACTTAAAGACTTTTGGATGGATTTTGGCAACCCAGCGGATATTATAAATTTATCTAAGTTTTTAAAAAATGGAAGTGATAAAAATAAGCCAAATAAATCTTGAAAGAATTTTACAATCTCTTAATAAGGGCAAAGTAATAGTTTGTCCCACTGATACTGTTTACGGGTTAGTTTGTGACGCCACTAATAAAAAGGCGGTGGAGAAAACTTTCAGAATTAAAAATAGGGATAAAAAAAAGCCCCTGCCGGTTTTTGTTAAAGATATAGAAATGGCAAAAACGCTCGCAGAAATTAATGAAAGGCAAGAAAAAATCTTGAAAAAACACTGGCCAGGCAAATTTACTTTCATCCTGCGGATAAAAAAGCATTGGGAGGCCGGGCCTCCCAATGCTTCAAGGTTGGTTTCGGGAAAAGATGGGACGATTGGTTTAAGAGTTCCCGATTATAAGTTGCTTAATTCAATCTTGGAAAAATTTAAAAAACCTTTAGCTCAAACCTCGGCAAATATTTCAGGAAAACCGGCTTTAATAAAAATAGGAGATATTATGAAACAATTTGAAAATCAAAAAGACCACCCTGATTTATTTTTAGATGCCGGGAATTTTAAAAAATCTAAACCCTCAAAAGTAATTAATATAATAAACAAAAAACCAATAGTTCTGAGATATTGATGAAATTAAAGAATTATGAATATTGACTTGATTATTTTTCAGAAGATAAACGAGTTGGCTGGAGAGCGTCTCTGGCTGGATACTTTAGGGATTTATTTTGCCGATTATGTAGGATATCTTCTAATCTTATTTCTTTTTGTTTTTTTACTTATAAATTTCAGAAAATATTGGCAGATGTTTCTTTGGGCAGCCGCTTCTGTTGTTCTATCAAGGTTAATTATTGCCAATCTTATTCGTCTGATTTTGCCCAGAAGCAGGCCGTTTGTTGAAAACTACGTTAATTTGCTTATAGAACACGTTCCTTCTGCCGCCTTTCCGTCGGGCCACACCTCTTTTTACTTTGCTATCGCTACCGCAATTTTTCTCTATTTGAAGAATTTAAAAAAACGGCCTAAATTCTGGTGGCAAATTAGTTTTTTATTCTTCTTAGCAAGCTTAGTAATGGGGATTTCCCGAATTTTCTGCGGAATCCATTGGCCGTCGGATATCCTCGTTGGAGCAATAGTGGGAATTTTTTCCGGCTGGTTAATAAATAAAATTTTTCAAAAGTATATAAAAATTTATTAATAACTTTTAATCAAAAATCGTCGAACAATCAACGATTTTTTAATTTTGGTGCCGGGAGAGGGAGTTGAACCCTCAAGTCCTTACGGACAATGGATTTTGAATCCATCGTGTTTGCCAATTTCACCACCCCGGCATTTTCATTTTATTTTGCCATTTTTCTTAGCGGTTTACAAGTTTATTCCCAAGACGCTTCAATAACTTTTTCTGGGAATTTTTGCGATAATTCCTTAAAGTTTTTGCAAGAAGTTTTATGCAAAGAGGCACCTATATATCTTGTAATATAGCCGCCGATTTCATCGCCAGGCTGTGGCGAACAGCATTTAGCTAAATGCACTAATAATCCTTTTTCTCCAGCTAAGGAAATTTTTGTCACTAAATTTTCTTTTTCAGCTTTTTCAACGATAGGAATCCCTTTCTTTTTAAAAAAGGGAAGCTTTTTAATTGGCGCCAGGAAAAATCTAAGGGCCGAGCCGTTTTTCTTGACCCCTTTTTTGATAGAGGAGCGCGCTAATCTCGTTTTGACGAATTTCAGCCAATCAGGAGAAGGAGTTCTTTGTTTATTCACAATAATTTCAATAACATCTCCATTTTTTAGGGATTGGGAAAGAGGAACGACTCTTCCGTTCACCTTAGCTAAGTCGCAGTGGTTGCCGACGTCGCTGTGAACGGCATAGGCAAAGTCAATGGGAGTGGAATCTTTCGGAAGGTTAACCACGTCGCCCTTAGGAGTAAAAACAAAAACGCGGTTTTTAAAGAAATCAATTTTAAAGGTTGTCCAAAAATCCGGAATTTTTTCTACCCAGGCAAATTCTTTTCTTTGTTTTTGTAAATCAACCTTTTCTTTATAGGCCCAGTGCGCGCATACTCCATATTCCGCTTCTTTATGCATTTCGGGTGTTCTGATTTGGATTTCGGTAACCTCTCCGTCTTCTCCAAAAACAGTGGTATGAAGAGAACGGTAAGCATTCTGTTTGGGTTTGGCGATATAATCTTCAATTTCTTCAGAAAGGGGCTCCCAATGTTTGTGGATTATTCCAAGGGCCTTATAGCAATCTGTAATATTGTTAACAATTATCCGCAAAGCGAGAAGATCGTGAACCTTCTCAAAATCCATATTATTCTCCAAAAGTTTCTGATAGGCGCTCCAGTAAGATTTGGCCCTGTAATTTACATCTAAAATTTCTATATCCTCTGATTTTAATACTTTTTTAAGGCCGGGAATAAATTTTTCAATATGTTTTTCTCTCTCTTCATATTTTTCTTTAATTGTATC
This sequence comes from uncultured Candidatus Saccharibacteria bacterium, assembly GCA_964505465.1. Classification (GTDB taxonomy): domain Bacteria; phylum Patescibacteriota; class Minisyncoccia; order Minisyncoccales; family Staskawiczbacteraceae; genus CAZDIG01. The sequence goes on along the minus strand of CAZDIG010000001.1, from coordinate 20,254 downwards.
GTGTAACCATTCAAATCTTTTAGGATAGAGGTATAAGAACGCCAAGTCTTCAAGTTTTGATTTAATTTTTTCAATTCCTAGCCTATCGGCAATTGGGACAAAAATTTTTAGAGTTTCTATAGCATAGAATTTTTGCTTCTCAGTAGGCAGATAATCTAAAGTATCCAAATTATCAAGCCGAGAAACCAACTCTATTAAAACCGCCCGCAAGTCTTCGGATAACGCAAAGAACATTTTCTTTAAATTTTCTTCTTTTTCTTTGGTAAACCGCGCCTTTTCCCTTAGAATAGCGCTCTTTATGGAATAATGGATTCTGTCCAGCTCAGAAACTTTTCTGACCAAAAACGCAATTTCTTTCCCTAAGGTTTTTTCAATTTCTTTTAGGGTAATTTCCCTTAGAGAAGCGGGTTTCTCATCTAATACATCGTGCAATAGGGCGGCGGCAATTGTGGTTGGGTCAAGAGACATTTCATTTAAAACCGAAGCCACTCTAACAGAATGCCAAACATAATTTTCGCCGGATAATCTCCTTTTCTCCTGATAAACAGATTTAGCAAAATCAAAAGCTTTCTCAATCAAAACCGGGTCGGAACTGTTTTTAGTTAATTGTTCTATTTCAGTTGACATAAATTTAATTTAATCGTATTATATGAAGTAGTTTTACAATCAGAAAGGAGGGCTAAAATTGAAGACCAGAAAGAGCGTGTCTATTTGGTTGATTTGTGTAGACGGGGCATTAGCTGGAAAAATTCTGTTACAGCAGAGAGCTGAGACGCAGGTTAAGGACGGATTAACGCAGATTCAATCAAATTCCCATATTTGCCAACCGACCTTCAATGGTTGGATTAAGAACAACGAAGACGCGATGCAGGCCACGAAAAGGGAGGCGGTGGAAGAATTAGGTCCCGATTTCGTCAGCCATTTCCAGTTCCATTTGAGCTGGTTTGATATGTAGCATTTTTCCTGGAAACAGGAAGAAGCTGTCTGTCATAGTTTTGTGGGACTAGTATCGGAAGCCCAGTTGAAGCTCGTAAAGCTCCACTCCGGGGCAAAACCCAATTTTATCGCTGTTGACAGCAGCGATCTGCCGCGGATTAAAGCCTTAGGTCCAGGTATTGATCCTAAGGCCCAGATTGTTCTTTTCAATGATCAATTCCAATCTTTAAAAAAGTTGTTTGCCTTAAGAGCAAAGTTAGCTCATTTACGGTGAGAAATATTCTCGCCGTTTTTTGTTTTTTCCGCGCAATCTTTATTAGAACACTTAATTTTCCCGAATTTATTTTCAACGAGAAGCGAACCGCATTTTTGGCAAAATTCTCCTGTCCCTGCCTGCCGGCCAGGCAGGGGCTTATCCCAAAGAGCAAAATCGCATTTTGGGAAACGGTTACAGCCGTAAAATATTTTTCTTGATTTGGTTCTTTTTTCCACCATATCTCCTTCTTTGCATTTGGGGCATTTTATCCCTAAATTATTTTCTGGCAGAGATTCGGTATATTTGCACTCCGGGAATTTTGAACAGGCATAAAACCTGCCAAATTTACCTAATTTTTCAATTAAAGGCGCACTGCACTTAGGGCAAAACTTTCCGGTTGGCTTATCAGTAATATCTTTTTTTGAAACTTCTTCGTATTTTTCTTTTAAATTTTTAGCAAAAGGAGTATAAAAATCGTGACAAGTTTTAACAAATGTATCTTTACCTTCTGCTACCTCGTCTAACTCCTTTTCCATTCTCGCCGTGAAGTCTATATCAACTACTTCGGGGAAGTGTTCTACTAAAAGATCATTAACAACAGTTCCGATTTCTGTTGGCTTGAATCTTCTTTGTTCGTTTTTCTCAATGTAATTTCTTTCTTGGATGGTTGACAGGATGGGCGCATAAGTAGAAGGTCTGCCAATGCCATTTTCTTCAAGCGCCTTAATTAAACTGGCTTCATTGTATCTGGCCGGAGGTTCTGTAAAATGCTGTGAAGTTAAAAGTTTTAACAACTCCAAAATTTCATCTTTTTCAAGTTCGGGTAATTCGTTTTCCTGGAATTTCATAGGATAAATTTTTAAGAATCCATCAAATTTTAAAACTTGGCCACTTGCTCTGAAAGTGCATTCTTTTGCTGCAATATCGACAGAGGTGGCATCAAACAGGGCCTCTTTCATTTGGCAGGCAATAAACCTCCGCCAGATTAAGTCGTACAACTTAAATTGATTGCCATCTAATTTTGTTTTCAGTATCTCGGGATTTCTGTCGGGATATGTCGGTCTTATTGCCTCATGAGCCTCCTGAACCCTACCCTTTGCCTTATATTTTCTTAAAAACCCGGCCCAATAGTTTTTGCCATAATTTTCTTCAATAAATTTTTTAGCCGCGAACAAAGATAAATCAGAAAAATTTAAAGAATCGGTTCTGTGATAAGTAATTGCTCCAGTTTCATAAAGTTGCTGCGCCACTTGCATTGTTAGTTTTGCCGGCCAATGGAATCTTTGCCAGGCAGATTGCTGCAAAGTGCTGGTTGTAAAAGGCGGAAAGGGATTTTTCTTTGTTTCTTTCTTTTCAACACTTTCTACTATATATTCTGCATTTTTTAGGTCTTCTAAAATTTTATCTGCCTCCTCTTTATTCTTAATATCTAATTTCTCTATGACCTTGTTATCTTTTTTAATCAAGTGCGCCTCAAACTCTTTTTTTTCTTTTTCCAACGTAGCAATAACTTGCCAATATTCCTGCGCTACGAATTTTTCAATTTGTCTTTCTCTATCAACAACAAACCTTACAGCCACTGATTGCACTCTTCCGGCTGACAGGCCCTTGGCAATTTTTTTCCACAAAAAAGGAGAAAGTTTATAGCCCACGATTCTATCTAAAATTCTTCTTGCCTG
>CAZDIG010000001.1:13715-17283 GCA_964505465.1 uncultured Candidatus Saccharibacteria bacterium | reverse complement strand
CCAAAAGAAGACAAAACCTTATAGTCTTTACCTAAAAATGTGCTTATTGTTTGCGCTTTTGTGGGACTTTCCACTACTACTAGTTTCATAATTAAGGGCTTATTATATTTTTTCAACGGCAAAAATATTACCTCCTAAGTTTTTTACTCTACCCGAAACCTCCATTAAAGCAAGAGTTTTAGAAACGAGAGAGGCTGATAATTTTGTCCCCTCAATAATTTTATCAATATAAAGGGCTCCCTCTTTTAAAACCTCTAGGATTATTTTTTCTTCATCTGTTTTTCCTTCGGCGAAACTGCCTATTATTGATAATTGGGGTAAATTCAGCTCTTTTAAAATATCGCGGGCATCTTCAATTAATTTCGCGCCCTTATTGATTAACTTATGGGGTCCTTTGGAATTTGAAGAATAAATTTGGCCCGGAACCGCAAAAACCTTCCGTTTTTCCTTAAAAGCATAATCGGCGGTAATTAAGGACCCTGATTTTTCTTTTGCCTCCACCACCAAAATTCCCATAGAAAGACCGGCAATAATCCGGTTTCGTCTCGGGAAAGAGAATTTTGAGCCGGGGGTTCCGGGCGGATATTCGGAAATTAAGCATCCGCCCGTTTCTATAATTCTTTTAGATAAATCTAAATTAGATTGGGGATAAATGCTTTTTGGATCAAGCCCTGTTCCCAAAATCGCAATAGTTCTTTTTTGTCTTTCTACGCAGGCCTGGTGGGCGAAAGTGTCAATGCCGGGAGCTAACCCGGAAACGATGGTTAGTCCCGATTCAACCAAGTCTTTGGCGACTTCCAGGGCTACCTGTTTGCCGTAAGAAGAATTTCTTCTAGTTCCTACTATTCCAAAGCATAATTCATCCGGTTTTATCTCTCCCCTAAAATAGAGAATTTTTGGAGGGTCGGAAATTTTTCTAAGGAGTTTCGGATAATTTTTATCGCTTATGGAAATTTTTCTAATGTCTGTCATTTTTAAATTGTATCATAAAAATAGTAAAAATATTGAATTTTCTCCAGTTATCAAATAAGATAGGTAATGCACATTTCAAAGTCAATAAAGCCAGTATGAAAGGAGGAGAATATGAAAAGATTTACAATCGGCAATGCGGACATATTAAAAGGGCGTCTCGAAATTAAGGTGGAAAAAGAAGAAATCATGCGTATTCTTCCTCATCGCGGGAGAATGCTTTTGTTGGACGGAGTATTAATAACTCCTGAAATAGTCAGAGGAGCGTTTCGTGTAACGCCGGAAGTCTGCGACGGACATGCGTTTAAAGGAAAAATGATTCTAAGGGGCGCGGATATTCTTGATATGGCGGCTCAGACATTGGGCGTCTGGGCGGGTCAGTATCCCGACTTGCAAGAAAGAATAGCTTTTGTTTATCGTTATGGGGAAACGAAATTCATCAAACCAGCGGTTCCTTCCGATACTCTAATAATAGAAGCCAATCCGCAAGATCTTACTATCAATATCCGCCGGAGCGCTGCGGGAGAAATAATAAGAATAACCGGAAAGAATTTTTCGGCAAGAGTTGGCGACAGACAAATAGCCACCGTAACTTTAGTTGAACTGATTATTGTTAACGACAATGGCTCGGTCTAAAAAACCGAGCTTTTTTATTTACCCGTGTTGCTTTAATTTTTCCACCGCTTCGGATAATATCTGACAATATAAGTTTAGCCCCACGGCGTTTACATTACCGGATTGTTCTTTACCTAAAACGTTTCCCGCGCCTCGGATTTCCAAGTCCTTTATAGCAATTCGGTATCCAGAACCTAAATCCCTCGCTTCTTTAAGCGCCTTAAATCTTTCTTCGGCTAAGGAGGATATGTGTTTTTTTGAATAGAAAAAATAAGCAAAACTTTGGATATTTGACCTTCCGATTCTCCCCCTGATTTGATACGCCTGAGAAAGCCCTAAACGAGCGCTATCTTCAACTATTAAAGTATTTACCCTCGGAAAATCCAAACCATTTTCAATAATGGTTGTGGCGACCAAAATATTGATTTTTTCTTTCTGAAATCCATCCATTATTCCTATCAAATCTTTTTCTTTCAACCTTCCGTGGACAATACCGATTTTAGCTGCCGGAGCTAAATTTTTTAACCTTTCTTTTACTTTTTCAATTGTTTCCACGCGGTTGTGCAAATAATAAACCTGTCCTTCCCTGGACAATTCAAAATCAATCGCTTTTTTAATAATTTTTTGACTGTAGGGAAAAACATAAGTTTTAATCGCCATTCTTCCAAGAGGGGGAGTTTGAATTAAACTTATATCTTTGAAAGAAGACAGGGCCAAATAAAGAGTCCTAGGGATTGGGGTGGCGGAAAGCGAGAGGACATCAAGATTAGCCCTCATTTTTTTAAACTTCTCTTTTTGTTTCACTCCGAATTTTTGTTCATCGTCTATTACCAATAATCCTAAATTTTTGAATTCCACGTCGTTTGATAAAATACGATGAGTGCCGATTAAAATATCAACCGAACCCTGTTTTAAACCTTCTATTATCTTTTTTTGTTCTCTCTTTTTTTGAATGCGGCTTAACATTTCCACCGCAACAGGAAATCCCTCAAGTCTTCTTCTAAAGTTTTGGAAATGCTGATTCGCCAAAATCGTGGTAGGGCATAAAAGGGCGCTTTGATAACCTGACTTCACCGCTCTTATCATCGTCCGGAGAGCGACTTCGGTTTTTCCAAATCCCACGTCTCCGCAAACAATTCTGTCCATAGGCCCGGATTTTCTTAGATCCTTTTCAATATCTTCAAATGCTGAAATTTGGTCCGGGGTTTCCTCGTACTGAAAACCAGAAACAATCTGCTTATCTATTTCGTCAGATGGCAAGTAGGGCGGCCGGTCGGCGACTTCCCTTTTGGCGTAGATTTCTAAAAGCTCTTTCGCTAATTTTTCAACCTCTTCCTTAATCCTTCTTTTCGTCCTTTGCCAAACCAAAGAACCTAATCTGGAGATTTTAGGGTCTACGAATCCAATGTATCTTGACAGCTTTCTTTCTAAGCCCACCGGCACATATAATTTATCGTTTGCGGCATATTCAATTAAATAGTAATATTTGCCGTTAACTATTAACTGTTTATCGTACCTTCCTATACCGTGGTCTAAATGGACTAAATAATCCCCGGATTTTAATCCTTTTAGGTCGGAAAACAATTTTTGGGACCTTAGTTTCTTTTTTAAAATCTCTCTTGCTGATTTTTCGTCTTTAATTTTTACCGGGAGCTCTTTGATATTTTCAATTCTATTTCCCAAAAAATCAAATCTGTAAGCCGATCTTGAATTTACCGGAAAAACATCAATAATTCCGCCTCTTTGGGCAAATTCGCCGGGCTCTGAAACGCTAAAAACCTTTTCATAACCCAATTCGTCCAGCTTTCTTAAAAATTGGTAAAAATTGTGATGTTGGTTTTGTTCTAAATATAAGGTGTTATCCTGCCAAAAGGGCTGAGTTTTCCTGGCTTGTAAAATTTTCTTAAGATTTTTTTCAAACCAAAAAGACCCCTTTTCCAAAAAATAGGGGGTGACGCCGACTATTAAAATCCGGTCTTGTATT
>CAZDIG010000001.1:0-13615 GCA_964505465.1 uncultured Candidatus Saccharibacteria bacterium | reverse complement strand
TTGACAAATTCGGCATAATACAGTATACTATAAATAGTACCTCACAACCCTGAATCAGAAAGGAGACACTAAAATGTGGTGGCACTGGATTCTTCATGCAGCGTTGCTGTTCTTGCTGGCGGTTTTCATGATTGACGGAGTCACCTTTTTGTGGGTCCGGAGGCTATATGAGCTTTTCTATCATATAAGCCGAAAGACTCATGGAATGATGATCCTCTGCGATCTGGATGGTTTTAAATCGGTCAACGACACGCACGGCCATCCTACGGGTGACCGTATTCTGCGTCGGGTCGCATGGATACTACTGACCGAATCCTGGTTGCGCGCCTTCCGTTACGGAGGGGACGAATTCTCTATCCTTCTACCTTTTTCCAGCGATGAAGAAGCAAGGAAACTGGTGGGAAGAATTCAGATGAGAATGCGTCAGGACCCCCTGCTTGCGGAATGCGGGGTTGGTATTTCCTGCGGAATCGGGCGGAATGAACAAGAGGCCGATAAGGCTCTCTATAGAGAAAAGGACAGAAGAAAATAGGATGTCAACTTTTGACGTCTGTGCCGGGGGCTATACTCCTCGGCACTTTTTTTAACTAACGCAGTTTAACGGTTATACTCCGACATTGCCCTTTCCGCTCCTTCTTTTAAAAATAATTCAATAGCCTTAATGGTTTTTCCAATAACTTTATTTAAAGTATTTCCCTCTTTTTTATTAAATTTTTTAAGAACAAAGTCTCTCGTTTTCGTTTTGTTTATTATTTGGCCCCCTTCTATTGGTTTAACTCCTATTCTAAATCTCACAAAATCTTTATTTCCTAACTCTTTAATTATAGATTCTACTCCCTTATGTCCGGCGGCGCCGCGTCCTTTTACAATCCTAATTTTATCAAGAGGCAAATCAATATCATCGTGAATCACTATTAAATTTGTAATGGGTGGTTTGTAGTGAACGGTTATTTTTTTTACAGCTTTGCCGGATTCGTTCATAAAAGTTTGGGGTTTCACTAAAACAATTTTTTCATCATTCAAAATTCCTTCAGAGGTTTCAGCGCCGAATTTTTTTGACATAAAAAAGTCAGGAAAATCATTTCCTTTTTGGAATTCGTCAACAACCAAAAATCCGACATTATGCCTCGTGTTTTTAAATTTTTCTCCGGGATTTCCCAGCCCCGCAATAAAAATCATAGTTGCGCGATAACTAGCTATCTGCATTATACCATTTATATCACCAAGCTTGTAGAATTGAAAAAAATCTGTATAATTAGTATAATACCTTGCCAGAAACCTAATTAATATGATTAAAAAAACCCTCTTTTTTCTCTTTGAGATTTCTAAAATAGTGATTGTCGCTTTTTTGATAGTGGTGCCGATTCGCTATTTTTTATTTCAGCCTTTTGTGGTGAGGGGATCGTCAATGGAACCGAACTTTTACTCTGGCGATTATTTGATTATAGACGAAATCTCTTACAGGTTTGAGAAACCCGAAAGAGGCGAGGTTATTGTCTTTAAATATCCCCAGGATCCCTCCCAACGCTTTATTAAAAGAATTATTGGTCTGCCGGGAGAAACAATAGAAATGAATAATGGCAAAATAACAATCATTGGCTCCGACGGAAAAACTCAGGCCTTGGATGAATCAATTTATTTGCCTCCGCAGAATTCTGCAACCGAGCGGGTGGTTAAACTGGGTTCCGATGAGTACTTTGTTATGGGAGACAATAGAGATTTTTCTTCCGATTCAAGAGCTTGGGGCTCTTTACCTCAAAAAAATATTATTGGCAAAGTTTTTTTGAGAGTTTTCCCTTTTACCGCTTTCGCTAAAATTGAAGCACCAGCTTATTAAAAATTTATAAAATAATATACACTCGGAAATGTAACTTTTGGTACGCGCTCATTCGCCCAGCGCGCTCACTCGCTCAGGTCCTCGCCTCGCTCTCTCGCTCCGCTCGAACCCTGCCCGCTCGGCTGCGGATGGTCCCAAAATTAATTTCCTCGTTTATTAAATGAAGAAACCTAAATTTCAAAGTTTAACCGGCATACACGATGTTTTACCGGAAGAACAAAAGTATTTCCAGAAAATTTATAAGACCGTCGAAAGTATCGCCGATTTCTATGGTTTTGAGAAGATTGATACGCCTCTTTTAGAAGAGACCGAGCTTTTTTCCAGAGGAGTCGGAATTGATACCGACATTGTTGAAAAAGAAATGTATACCTTTCGGACAAAAGGAGGGGATTTGGTTTCGCTAAGGCCCGAGGGAACAGCCCCCGTAGTCAGAAGTTACAACGAACACGGAATGTACACTCTTCCTCAACCGGTAAAGCTTTGGTATTTCGGTCCTTTCTTCAGATATGAACGGCCACAGGCAGGTAGATTCCGCCAATTCCATCAATTCGGCTTTGAAATTTTAGGAGAGAAAAGTCCCGTAATAGATGGCCAAATTATTCTGTTGAGCTATAACATTCTTAAAGAGCTCCATTTTAAAAATTTGATGATTGAAGTAAACAGTATTGGAGACTCGGAATGCCGCCCCTATTTCAAGAAAATTTTAGTAAGCTATTTCCGATCGCGAAAGCATTCTTTGTGTCCTGACTGCCGGAGAAGGCTCAAAGAAAACCCCTTAAGGATTTTAGACTGCAAAGAAGAAAAATGCCAGAGGATTAAAGCCGGCGCCCCCCAAATAATTGACCATCTTTGCGAAGAGTGCCATAACCATTTTAAACAAGTATTAGAATATCTGGACGATTTGGAAATTCCTTACGCCCTTAATCCGTATTTAGTCAGGGGATTAGATTATTATACAAAAACTGTTTTTGAAATTTTTGAAGACACAAAAGAGGGCAAAGAACAAGGCGCTCTGCTGGGAGGGGGAAGATACGATAACCTCGTCAAGCTTTTAGGGGGAAAAGACGTGCCGGCTTGCGGGATGGCGGCCGGGATAGAGAGAATCGGAAATTTGATGAGGGTTATGAATCTTCCTTCCCTTAAACCCGTCCAACCTCAGGTTTTTTTGGCCCAACTCGGCGTTCTGGCAAAACGGAAAAGTTTAAAGCTTTTTGAAGATTTTAGAAAAGCAAGAATCAGGACAGCCGAATCATTTAGCAAAGACTCCCTAAAAACCCAATTAAGGACCGCCGATAAATTAGGAATAAGGCACGTTTTGATTTTAGGACAGAAAGAAGCCTTAGAAGATATAATCACCTTAAGAGATATGAAAACCGGTGCCCAGAGAATCCTAAAACTCAAGAATATTGTGAAAGAAATAAAACAATATATAAAAGAAGTCGAATAAAAAATGGAAAATTGTATTTTTTGCAAGATAGCCAATAAAGAACTGCCTTCTGAAATAATCTACGAAGACGGCAATTTTATTTCTTTCAAGGATATTTCCCCGAAAGCCCCAACCCACTTTCTTATTATCCCCAAAAAACACATTGAATCAGTTAACCACTTACAACCGGGAGATAGAGAAATGGTTGGGCAATTGCTTCTCATAGCTAAAAAGATTTCCGAAGAAAAGAAATTGACGGGTTACAGACTTGTTATCAACGTTGGTCGAAAAGGAGGGCAATTGATTGACCACTTGCACTTACATTTATTAAGTGGCGAAACCATAACGTTACCATAACTATTAACTAATCACTACAAACTAAAACAATATGGCTCTAAGAATTAATAGAAAAGAAAGAGAAACCTCTCAAAACGTAATTCGCCGTTTCACGAAAGCAATAAGACAGAGCGGAATTTTACTCGAAGCCAGGAAGAGACAATTTCAGAGAAAAAGAAAAAGCCGGCTCGCTAGAAAGTTGGCGGCTTTAAGGAAAGAAAAAATCAAGAAAGAGTACGCAAGAATGAAAAAATTAGGTAAAATTGAATCAGGTAAAATTAGAAGGTAAAAAACATGTTGAAACAAAAGATCCAAACAGACCTAAAAGACGCTTTATTTAAAAAAGACGCGCTTTTAGCTTCGGTTTTGCGAATGACCTTGGCGGCGCTCCACAACAAAGAAATTGAGAAAAAAACAAAACTTAGAAAAGCAGGAAAAACAGCGGAGGAAGTAGAAAAAGAGGGGGAGCTTTCCGACGAAGAGATAATTGAAACGATTTTTTCCGAAATCAAAAAAAGAAAAGAATCAATTTTGGAATTTGAGAAAGGGAAAAGGGAGGACTTGGTAAATAAGGAAAAAAAAGAACTGGAATTTTTAAAAACTTATGTGCCGGAACAGCTATCAGAAGAAGAAATCAAAAAAATAGCTAAAGAGGCGATTGAGAAAATCGGAGCCAAGGAAATAAAAGATATGGGTAAAGTTTTAGCTGAATTGATGCCCAGGGTAAAAGGAAAAGCCGAGGGAGGCCTGGTGAGCAAAACAGTCAAAGAATTATTGTTAAATAAATGATTGAAGTTAAGAATTTTACAAAAAAACCTTTTGCTAAAAAATTTTTAATAAGAGTTGCAAAAACTGTTTTAAAAGGAGAAAATAGAGAAAAGCAGAGCTTATCAATCGTTTTTACGGGAGAAAACAGAATAAAAAAACTAAACAAAAAATATCGGAAGGAAAACAAAACAACCGATGTTCTTTCTTTCGGCGAGAGCCCCAAATTTAAAACCCAAAATTTAAAAGATACTCTGGGGGAAATTATAATCTGTCCCCAAAAAGTTGAAAAGAATTCAAGGAAATATAAAACTGCATTTAAAGAGGAACTGGTATTAGTTTTAATCCACGGCATTCTGCATTTGTTGGGATACGACCACGAGAAAACGGAAAGAGAAAAAAACAAAACGGAAAGGAAACAACATAATTACTTTTTAAAAATATTCCCTAAATTAAATTAAAAACCCTCCACTATGCTAAGATCAAACATTATTACCGGATTAGATATTGGAACTAATGCAATGAAAATTTTGGTAGTCCAGAAGTCCGGCCAAAATCTTGATTTCCTGGCAAAAGCCGTAATTCCATCTTTTGGATTAAGAAAAGGAGTTGTTGTCAATATTGAGGAAACCTCCAAAAATATCCAAATTTTACTATCAGAGTTGCAAAAAACCTATGATAAAAAAATCAATTCGGCTTTTGCAAACATCGGCGGCGGACACTTATACCTTACTCATTCTCACGGTTTAATTTCGGTCTCTAGAGCCGACGGAAAAATATCCCAAGAGGACATAGAAAGAGTTTTACAGGCTGCCCAAGCGGTTAATCTTCCGTCCAACCAAGAAATTTTAGATGTTTTTCCTACCGAGTTTATTATTGACGACCAGAAAAACATAAGAGAACCTTTGGGTCTAATCGGCAAAAGGTTAGAAGCAAAAGTTCTTTTACTCATTTCTTTTTCTCCTTACTTGAAAAATTTGTCTCAAGCCTTGTTCGGCGTAAAAATTCAGATTGACGGGATAATTTCTTCTCCTTTGGCGGCGGCGAGATCCGCTTTAACTCCGCAACAAAAAGAATTAGGGGTTGTTTTAATTGATATTGGCGCGGCAACTACGAGCTTAGCGGTATTTGAAGAAGGCGATTTAATTCATTTTGCGGTTTTTCCGATCGGCTCGGCAAACATCACAAACGATATTGCAATAGGCCTAAGAACAGAAATTGAAACCGCGGAAAAAATAAAAAAACAATTTGGAACTTGTATTTTAGGCAAAACAAAAAGAGAGGAAAAACACCAAGGTAGAAAGAAAATAGAAATCTCTGACAAATCTTCTCCTATTAGTTTTTCCCATAAAATATTGGTTGATATTATTGAAGCAAGAGTGTTTGAAATTTTTGCTTTAGTCCAAAAAGAATTAAGAAAAATTTCTCGTCAAGAACTTCTGCCGGCAGGAGCGATTATAACAGGGGGAGGGGCAAAACTACCTAAGATTGTTGAGATTGCCAAAAAAGAACTCAAACTGCCCTGTCGAATTGGAGTCCCGAAAGGAATTACGGGACTGGAAGAAGATCCGTCTTTAGCTACGGTTGCCGGCCTTGTTTTGGAAGGAGTAGAATTCGGAGAGGGGGAGGCGGGAGTTTTTAGTTTTGCTAAGGGATTAGGTTCAAGGATAAAGAGAATATTTAGAAGTTTTATACCGTAAGTTTGCTGGGTTTCTAAAATATCTACAATCGCTCAATCCAGCTTTTCAAATAGACACAATAATTTTCCCCTGCGAGGAAAATTTTGTTCAACTCTCGGCATCGCTGTTCCTCGTTTTACTCGGACACCATGCCAGCGATGCCTGCGAGGTGCTCTTTGAAAAGCTTCTTTTCGCTCATTATTTAACAAGCAACAAAATGAAAGCAGGTACTAAAATTAAAGTTGTAGGAGTTGGGGGGTCGGGTTCTAACGCGATTTCGCGGATGGTTAAATACAAAATTAAAGGAGTGGATTTAATCGCTATAAACACCGATGCGCAGGCCCTCCGTTTTTGTTTGTCTCCAAAAAAAGTTCTAATTGGAGAAAACACTACAAAAGGATTGGGTACCGGAATGGACACTGTTTTAGGGGAAAAATCTGCTAAAGAAAGTCGGCCGAAAATAGAAGAGGTTCTAAAAGGAGCCGAAATGGTTTTCATTGCTTCCGGATTGGGTGGAGGAACGGGTTCTTCCGTGTCTCCGATTGTCGCGGAAATCTCAAAAAATCTTGGCGCTTTAACAATTGCGGTGGTAACAACGCCATTTTCTTTTGAGGGCGGCCAGAGGAAAAAAATTGCCGGTTCAGCTCTTGAAAAGTTAAAAGAAAAAGTTGACACATTGCTAGTGGTTCCAAACGATAAAGTGTTTAAATCAATTACCGATAAGACAAAAGTTTCCGATGCTTTCTGGGTTTGCGACGAGGTATTAAGAGAGGCGGTTGAAGGAATAACGGATTTAATCTTTACGCCGGGGATAATAAATGTTGATTTCGCGGATATAAAGTCAATTATGAAAAATGCCGGTAAGGCGCTCTTTGGAGTGGGGCGGGCGGCAGGAGAGAACAGGGTTCAGACGGCTACTGTTTCGGCAATAAGTTCGCCGTTGCTTGATTTTTCAATTGAGGGAGCGGGGGCAATCTTATTCAGCGTGGCGGGAAAAGATCTTACCCTTTTTGAGATAAATACAGCCGCAAAAATTATTACTAAAAACGCTGCCCCGCAGACCCAAATAATTTTTGGCGCGATTGAAGACAAGAGATTAAAAAACGGCGAAATAAAAATCACTGTCATCGCCACTCGTTTTTTAAAGTAGCTTTTCCACAGTTAAGTCTCCTTGACCTTATTTTTTTGGCGGCTTACAATAGAACAATTTGGTAAAAGTTAAAACATGAAAAAATTAACTAACAGGATCCAAAAAGTCCAAAAAAGAGACGGCTCAATCGTTGAATTTGACCAATCTAAAATTACAGACGCGATTTTTAAAGCGATAACGGCAACCAATCAGGGCGACGGAGTAAAATCAAAAAGAATTTCTAATCGAGTGATACAGATTTTAAACCGCCGCTTCAAGAAAGAGGAAATTCCCAGTGTTGAGCAAATCCAGGATATTGTGGAAGAGGTTTTAATTTTAGAGGGCCTTGTGGAAACGGCAAAGGCCTACATTCTTTATAGAGAACAAAGAAGACGAATCAGGGAAGCGGGAGTGCTGTTTGACGAGTCATCAGAAATGGTGGACAAATATTTAAAAGAGCTTGACTGGCAGATTCAGGAAAATGCCAATATGACTTATTCTTTGCAGGGATTAAATCAATATTCAATTTCGGCCACCGCCAAAAAATACTGGCTTAATAAAATCTATCCGAAAGAAATTAGGGAAGCCGCGGCCAACGAAGATTTTCATATCCACAATTTGGAAACTTTGGCCTGCTATTGCATGGGTTGGGATCTTTACGATTTATTATTGCGGGGATTTGGCGGCGTGCCCGGAAAACTAGAATGTCGTCCGCCAAAACACTTCCGAACAGCCTTGGCCCAGTTGGTGAATTTTCTTTATACCGTTCAGGGCGAATCAGCCGGCGCTCAAGCCGTTTCCAATTTAGACACTTTATTAGCGCCTTTTATTCGTTATGATAATTTAAACTATCTTCAGGCAAAACAAGCGATGCAGGAATTTTTGTATAGTTGTATGGTGCCGACTCGGGTTGGTTTCCAAACCCCGTTTTTAAATGTCACCATTGATATTAAACCGCCCGCCTTTTTGGCGGGTCAACCGGTAATCGTCGGGGGCCAGCCCCAAAAAGAAACCTACAAAGAATTCCAGCCGGAAATGGATACGTTCAACCGGGCTTTTTACGAAGTGATGATGGAGGGAGACGCAAAAGGAAGGCCCTTCACTTTTCCTATTCCCACAGTTTCAATCACCAAAGATTTTGATTGGGACAATCCGGCCCTAAAGCCGATGTGGGAAGCGACGGCAAAATACGGCGTCAATTATTTTTCCAATTTTATCAAGTCGGACATAAGTCCGGACGATGTGAGAAGTATGTGCTGCCGGCTTAGATTAGACAATAAAGAACTTTATATGCGAGGCGGCGGATTGTTCGGTTCGGCTCCGCTAACGGGCTCAATCGGCGTGGTTACAATAAATCTGCCCAGAATCGGCTATCTTTCTAAAACCAAAAAAGATTTCTTTGACAGATTAGGACATTTAATGAATTTAGCCAAAGAGAGTTTGGAAATTAAAAGAAAGGCGTTGGATAACTTTATGGAAAAAGGCCTTTATCCTTATTCCAAATATTACCTTGTCTCTGTTAAAAAAATCCGGGGATCTTACTTCGGCAACCATTTTGCAACCATCGGCTTGATGGGAACGAACGAGGCGCTTTTGAATTTTATCGGCGAAGACATAGCTTCAAAAAGAGGCAAAAAATTCGCGATAGAAGTTTTAGATTTTATGCGGGAAAGACTAATAAAATACCAGAAAGAAACCGGAAACCTGTATAATTTAGAAGCTACCCCCGGCGAGGGAACAAGTTATCGGCAGGCGAAAGCCGATAAAGAAAAATATCCCGACATAATTACCGCAGGAACAAAAAAAGTTCCCTATTATACCAATTCCACCCATTTGCCGGTTGACTATACCGATGACCCTATTGAGGCTTTAAAGCTTCAAGACAACCTCCAGTGCAAGTACACGGGAGGAACGGTTCTGCATTTATTCTTGGGAGAGGAGATAAGCGATCCCGAAATGGCGAAGAACTTAGTTAAAAAAGTTTTTAATAACTTTCATTTGCCGTATATCACTTTGACCCCCACTTTTTCAATTTGTCCCGTCCATAACTATTTGGCGGGCAAACACTTTGAATGTCCAAAATGCACAATTAAGCAGCCTTGCGAAGTTTATTCAAGAATCGTTGGGTATTTAAGGCCGGTTAACCAGTGGAACGAAGGAAAGAAACAAGAATTTAAGGAGAGAAAAGAATATAAAGTAAAAACGCATAGCATGTAAAATGGAAATAGGCGGACTCCAAAAACTTACTTTAATTGATTTCCCGGGCAAGTTATCTTGCACGGTTTTTTTAATCGGATGCAACTTCCGCTGCCCCTGGTGCTATTCAAAAGAATTGGTGCTGCCCGAAGAAATTAAAAAACAGCAGAGAATTCCGGAAAAAGATTTTTTCAAATTTTTGAAAGAAAGAAAAGGATTATTAGAAGGAGTTTGTTTAAGCGTAGCAGGTGATGAGTCTGTAGTTATTCGAAATAATAAAACACTTAAACATCTTTCCATAGAAAAATTATGGGATGACACAAAGCAAATTAATTACCGAATTAACCCCATTCCCTATGAATACCAAAAAATAAATTTTGAGTGTTTAACAAAAGATGGATTTAAGAAAGCGAAGGAAATAATAAGGCATAAAATAAATGAGTTATATAAAATTATTGCCTCACCGGGAAATTATAATGTGAAATTAACTAGGGGACACAGCATTTTTGTATTAACAAAAAAAGGACTAGAAGTTAAAAAAGTAAACGAAATAAAAAAAAGAGATTTTCTTTTATCTGCCAATTCTGGAATAATTAATCATTCTCTTCATTTAAAAACTATTGATATTATTGGTTATTTACCAGAGATATTTAATTTTTCAAAAGAGTGGATTATTACTAAAACCTATATACGAAATAAGTTTTCTAATGTAAAAATTAAAATCCCAAGAAAAATTCCTATAACTAAACAATTTTGTGAATTTTTAGGCTACGCAGTAGCTGAAGGTAGTGCAAGATATAGATATTCAGAAGGTAAAAAAAAGAATCTTTCTGGATATCAATTCAGTTTAGGAAATGAGTTAAAATTAACTAAAAAAATATTAAAATTATATCGTAACGTTTTTAAATCAAATACTGGAACAATAGATAAAAAAACAGGCCTTTCAGGGAAAACTCAATACAATGTAATGGTTGGGAACCTTTTAATTGTAAAATTTATTAATAATTTAATTGGGGAAGGGTTTCTAAATAAACATATTCCCACTATAATTTTCAATACAACTTCAGAAAATAAAATAGTCTTTTTAAAGGCCTTGGCAGAAGGAGATGGTCATCAAAGAATAAGAGAAAAAAAATCACAGCAAGAATTTTCAATTAAAACTTCTAGTTCTCAATTGGCTGCCGATATAGTATTTTTAGCAAACAGTTTAGGAGTTTTTAGTTGGGTAGAAGAAATAAAAGGAGACAAACAACGAGAAAAATCATTTAGAGTAGCTCTTTCTTCTAACGATTTCGAGAAGATAGAAATTAAGAAAGAAATCAAAACAAAATATTCTTTTAACACAAGGGTGAAAGGACTCCCCAAAATTTTAGTAGATTACGCATTGAGGGGGCAAAAGAGAATTAATATAGAGAGACTTAAAAAATGGTTAGATCTTTCGGATATCTCTAAAGAAAAAAAACGAGTGGGTATTCGGTTTAATTTTTTAACCAAAGATGGCGAAATTTCAGAGAAAACAAAAAGAATTCAATTTTTATATAATCTTGTCAAAAATTGGGACATCAAAGAAGTCAAATCAATAAAAAAGATTAAATTAAAATCGCCCAAATATGTTTATGACTTGGTTGTTCCAGGAAACCACTCTTTTGTAGGTGGAACCGGTTCATTATTGCTTCATAATACAGGCGGCGAAACAACTATTTACAGAGAACTACCAGCTTTTATAAAGAAAATAAAAAAGTTAGAGTATTCGGTAAAACTGGATACCAACGGATCAAATCCAAAAATGCTAAAAGATTTAATTGATGAAAAATTAATCGATTATGTTGCAATGGATATCAAGGCCCCTTTGGGGCTAAAATTTCAAATTTCAAAATCCAAATTTCAAAATAATTTCAAAATCCAAATTTTAAAATATAAAAAAAAGATTGAAAAGAGTGTCGAAATATTAAAAAATTCAGAGATTGATTTTGAGTTTAGGACGACCGTAGTTCCCGGTGTTCACACAAAAAAAGATTTTTTGGAGATTGCCAAGTGGATAGGTGGACCGAATGTTAAATACTATCTGCAAAATTTCCGGCCGGAGAAAACGATTGACCCGGAATTTGAAAAAATAAAACCGTATCCGCAAGAATTTTTAACAGAAATTCAGCAGGCAATTTCTCCATTTTTTAAAATCTGTCAAGTAAGGTAATTGACAATACCCAATTTTTATAACAATATTAAATTAGTTCGTTGTCAATTTTTTTTAATTCTTGACTTGAAAATCAACAAACATAAGGAGGGTAAAAGATGAAAGTAAGGTGCCAGAAATGCGGAGCAAATCTTAATGTTCCAGAAACAATGATTGGAAAAAGAGTTAAATGTTCGGTTTGCCAGCGGGTTTTTGTAGCTGAAAAAAACGGAGTTGCGAATAACCAAAGCGAAAAACCAATAACAACGACAGAACCCAAAGAAGAAGGTGTTCAAGCAAAATCCGAACCTTCAGCAAAATCGGGTTTTAAAAAAGAAACGATTTCTACAATTATCCACAGTATTATTGCAATTGCGGCCTGCGCCATTGGCCAGTCGTTTGTTGAACAGCTGCCCGGCGCCGAAATCTATCTTTGGAAAGCAACTATCGGAAGATGGATTGAAATAGGATTGGCGGTTGCAATCCTCGTCTTAATGATAAGATTACTCTCCCCTCTTAAAATCCTGGTTAAATATTATGTTGATTTAATTTTCAGAAGAAGCGAAAAGCTCGCCCAAGATCACAAGTTTAACAAGACAGTCTCATCGGCAACCCTATCTTTTGTTTTGATTGTCTATGTGGCTCTACTGTATCGTTCTATTCTGCCGTCGTTTTTTACTATTATGTTTATGTTTATCGAGTTTAACAAAACAATTGTCACTCTGATAAAAGCGGGTTTTGCGATAGCGGGCGTTGTGCTGGCGATAAAATTAGTTCTTGCTTTGTGGTTGATTCTTGCCAGAATTTCAGGAACAATTGCTGAACCAATAGTAGCGGCAACCGAAAAGGCTGAAAAAGCCACTCTTAAAACCTGCCCGAACTGCAAAGAACAGATAGAGCTTGGAGTAAAGTTTTGCCCATATTGCGGAAAAGAATGTTTGTCTAAAATGAGTTGAATCAAAAGGAGGCGTAAGCCTCCTTTTTTCTTTTCCCCCGCCCCGGTCAACCCCGCCCCGGCGGGGTTGAATTAAATTTTTTAAGGGAGTAGAATACAATCGAAATGTTAAAACAAACAAAAACAACAATTTTAATTATTTTAATAATCTTTTCTGTTATTCTTGTTAGTTTTGAAATTTTTTTATTTTTCCAAGAACAAAAAAACTGGCCCACTTTTGAAAATGTTGTTATAAAACATTCGCCCCCCCCCTCCGTCCCATCCGACTGGAAAACTTATAGAAACGAAGAATTGGGGATTGAAATTAAATATCCAAAAGAGTGGGGAGATTTTAAAGAAGAGATTTATCCAGAAGATATTTTTGGTTTAGATATAAGAGCGACAATGGGCTCAATGGATGATATTTTTGTATATCTTAGGAAAAGTGAATTGAAAATAGATTCTTCCTTTGAAGATTATCTTAAAGATCACAAAGAATGGCTAAAAAAAGGAAAATTAAATGTGGTCTCAGAAATAGAAGAGGAAGATTTAGTTTTAGACCAGTCTGCCGCTAAAAAGCTAATCTTTACAAATATCCCGACTACTGGTGGTGGTCTTTCAGTATTTAATGTAGAGATTTATATTCAAAAAAGTGAGTTTCTTTACATGATTGATGTCAGTATGGATTATCAAAAAAAGGATACCTATCTTCCTTATTTCAACCAAATGCTATCTACTTTTAGGTTTATTGAGTAAAATTTTTGTTCTTTAAGATTTTGTTCTTTGAAATTTAGATATCCACAATAACATTCTAGTCCGAAAGGAGAACGAAGCGATGGTAATAAGGAAAGGAAAAAATAAGATTGCTGGAGGAGTGTTGAGATGGTTAATTATTGGAACGACACTTACTAGTTTGCTAATTGTTGTCAATGCGGCAGAATTAAACCTATCCCAATCTGTTATGATTAGAGTGAAGACAGCTACCCATGGAGACGGAACAATTAAGTTATTAGATCTAGAAAATGAATATTTGCCAGTAGTTGTCGGAAATGAAAATCCTAATGCTCCTTACGAATCTCTGAAAGCCCAGGTGATAGCTTCTAGAACGTTCGCGCTTTACAAGATAAATTATGAACCTCG